>NZ_JBITPL010000002.1:0-288805 GCF_050467885.1 Rossellomorea sp. NRS-1567
CCCCGCGGAAAGCGAGCATCCTGGAGCGGAAATCAACTATTACTTTCTCCTCTACAATAGCAACAAACTTTACGAAAAGAGCCAAATAGAAAGAGGCTGACCTAAGACAGCCTCTTTGACTATTTGGCTAATGTTTGTAAAAATGCTAATGCTTCATCAAAGGTTTTCACAGGTATTACCTTCATATCAGTACCAATGTCTTCAGCAGTCCTTTTGGCAGCAGTATAGTTCGATTCAAGTTCAGGATACTTTTCTTTCATTTCTTTAGTAACAGTTTCATGTGGAGCAAGGAAATATTCTGCCCCTGCTTTGTCAGCAGCAATGACCTTCTGCTCTATACCGCCAATTCGTCCTACTTCCCCTTTTTCGGAAATCGTACCCGTCCCCGCAATAGAATGACCCTTCGTAATGTCATCCTTCGTTAGTTGATTGTAAATCTCCAAGCTAAACATCAACCCTGCTGAAGGACCACCAATTTCTTCAGTATCCAGTTCCACCGAGGGATCGGTTTTGATTTCTTTATCGTCACTTAGCGTAATTCCAAGACCAACTTTATCCGGCATATCAGGGAAAGCCTCCAAGGAAATCGTTTCCACCTTTTCTTCCTTACCCCGAACGTAAGTAATCTTCACAGAATCCCCACTTTTTTTCTTACTGACATATTCAATGAATTCCTCTGAAGATTGAAATGTATTCCCATCAACGGCCGTAATACGATCACCAGGCATTAAGACTTCTTCTGCCGGCATAGATGGGTAAATATTCAAGACATATATACCATTGTAGGTGTATTCATAGAATTTACCCGCTTTTTTATAGGCCACTTCAATGGCATGGTTTTGAGAGTCAGCCATAAGGTGCAGTTGACGAAGATTATACTCCTCGTCACTTTCATGAGGACTTCTGATTTCCTCAACCGGAAAGATATATTCGTACTTTTTTAAGCTGGCCAAAAGATAGGCATAGATATTTGCTCTTCCCATCCTGACGGTTGTAAGCATTAATTCACCTTCGTCCTCATAGCCATTCTTCACCTCTACGATCGGATCCAGTTCATGGGCCCCTCCCGGCTTCGTTACATAAAAGGGAAGATAATAAAAGGATGTAGCAACCATGATAATGGTCATGATGACTAAGGTTCTGATTAATGTTTTCGTTTTCATGCTCTTTACTCCTTCCAATTATCTAAAGCTTTCTGAATAGAAGGAATAACCTTCTTCGCCTCTTCCTCCCCCATATCGATAATTTCATCAATATTTTTAAAGGCTCTGGTGCTATACATTTCCACATGGGGTCTGATCATAAAGTCAGAAGCAAATTCACGGTGTGCGACGATTTCTAATTGAAGGATATCGATGCTTTGCATAATCACGTCATAAATCGTTGTGATTTCAGCATTCCTTTTTACATGAGATACATCGACGCCGATGACGATGTCAGCACCCATCTCTTTAACAACCGAAACAGGTACCCGGTCAATGACTCCTCCGTCCACTAGTAAGCGGCCGTTTATTCTTTCAGGTACAAATATACCCGGGATCGCAATACTTGCCCGGACCGCACTTGAGATAGGGCCGGTCGTAAACACCACTTTTTCTCCATTTGTAATATCTGTGGCAACAACACTTATGGGAATATTTAAATCTTCAATATTTTTATTATGTGTAAAAAGCTGAATGAATTCTTTTATCCTCTTACCCGAAATAAAGCCCATCTTCGGAACGGTAAAGTCTAAATAATATTTTCTTCTGAAGGTGGTGGAAAGCTTGTAAAGGTCTTCCATCTTATGCCCTACCCCATAAAAGCAGCCCACAAGAGCCCCCATACTGCTTCCTGCAATCATATCTACAGGGATCTTTGCATCATCAAATGCCTTTAAAACCCCTAAATGTGCAAATCCTCTTGCCCCACCCGAGCCGAGGGCTAATCCAATTTTGGGTCTGTCCATGCCCTTCCCCCTTTTGCCGAGTTATCGGTACATTTCATCATATGGTCTATTTCAATTATGTATGAGTATATTGAATAATATGAGGACAAGTTGAATTAATCCCATTTTATCATTCTTTTCCCGATTCACAAGGAATTGATATAGAAGGTACTATTTCATAAGAGGGGGAAGTCCGGTTGTACAAATCGAAAATCAAAACCTTGGCTTTATCGATGAGCGTGACTTTATTTGCGGCATCTCTCATCATAATGCCGGGAGAATCTCTTGAGGCCTCCATCCGGGGATTAGATATGTGGTGGGAGATCGTATTCCCCTCGTTATTGCCATTTTTCATCGTGTCAGAAATGTTGATTGGTTTTGGTGTAGTCAGATTTATCGGAGTCATGCTGGAACCCTTGATGAGGCCACTATTCCGGGTCCCAGGGGTCGGCGGGTTTGTGTGGGCAATGGGAATGGCCTCAGGATTTCCATCGGGAGCCAAACTGACGGCCCGTCTGAGGCAGGAAGAACAAATCACGAAATTGGAAGCGGAACGCCTTGTTTCCTTCACGAACTCTTCCAATCCTTTATTCATATTTGGAGCTGTGTCGGTTGGGTTCTTTCAAAATGCTACCCTCGGAATTGTTTTAGCTGCCGCTCATTATATTGGAAACATCTGTGTAGGTGTCGTCATGAGATTCTATGGTGGAGAAGAGAAGGAAGAATTGAGAAATCGTTCTTCCGGGAAAAAAGGCTTTATCATTCGGGAAGCCTTTTCTGCTCTTCATCGCACCAGACTGCAAGATAAGCGCCCTATAGGGAAACTTTTGGGAGATGCTGTCACCTCTTCCATTCAAACCTTACTGATGATCGGTGGTTTCATTATCTTATTTTCGGTCATCAATAAAATGCTTTATCACTTGCATATTACAACCTTTATTGCAGAAGCCTTTTCAACTCTATTTATTCTGCTGCAATTACCAGAACAATTAAGCATTCCTTTTATTTCAGGCTTGTTTGAAATCACGTTAGGCTCTAAGCTGACAAGTGGAGTAAATGAAGCTACTCTGCTTCATCAAGCCATTATTACAAGTTTTATATTGGGGTTCAGTGGGTTCAGCGTCCAAGCGCAAGTGGCAAGCATATTAGCAGAAACCGATATCCGGTTCAAGCCCTTTTTCTATGCCCGATTTGTTCATGGAATAGCCGCGTCCGTCACGACCATCATCATTTGGAAACCGATATACGAGAGATTTTCCGATGAGCAGCTCTCCAATGCCATACCTGTATTCGCCATGAAAAACAATGCATTCTGGACGGAAATGCTGTATTGGTTTAAGACAGCAGGTCCAGTCATCACGATATTCAGTTTGATTCTCTATATTGTTCTGTATGTAAGAAGAAAAGATTAAAAATAAAGAATGGGGTTGATCCCTTTGGCTATGACAATACCCTTCTCACAAACTGAGAAGGGTATTGTCTGCACACTTGGATCAACCCTGTATTCATTATTGGGGCTTATTTAAATCACTAAATTTTTCCTTTAATGATTCTTCCACCCGTTTCGGCACTAATTCGGATATGTTGCCTCCATATTTAGCCACTTCTTTTACTATACTCGAGCTCAAGAAAGAATATTGATTATTCGTCATAATGAAGAACGTCTCGATATCATCTTCTAAAACCCTGTTCATTGACGTAATCTGCATCTCATACTCAAAGTCTGATACCGCACGCAATCCTCTAATGATTGCTTTCGCATTCACTTTCTTTGCGTAATCAACTAAGAGCCCTTGAAAAGAATCGACAACTACATTAGGAATGTCTCCCGTAACCTCACGAATCAATTCAATTCTTTCCTCTACAGAGAATAGTGATTGTTTAGAAGAGTTATTTAAGACCACCACATAAATTTGATCAAAAACTTTCGCACCCCGTGTAATGATATCTAAATGTCCATATGTAATGGGATCAAAACTACCCGGACAAACTGCAATGCTCGTCATTATATTACCCCCTATTTATCGTTTCTTCCTTCGTTCCCCTTGGAAAAAATGGAGATTCTTATGATTCCATACGTTTCTTCCCTTACTTTCTCCAAGCACCCGGCTCTATCTCCCAGTGTAATCTCCGAGTCATGTTCACACATGACGTAACCGCTTTCATTCAGAAGATTGTGCTCGTCGATGAATTCCAGGAGTTGTTGAAGCTTCTGCTGTTTATAAGGAGGATCCAGGAATATATAATCAAAGGTTATCTCTCTTTTTAAAATTGCCTTTAACGCCCTTGTTGCTTCGTTCCTATATACTTCGCTTTGCTCCACCAGGTCACAATCGTGGAGGTTTGCCTTAATGGTTTGAAATGCTTTTGCATCACGGTCCACGAAAATCACAGAATGGAGTCCACGACTCAGGGCTTCTATTCCTAGTCCACCGCTTCCTGCAAATAAATCCAATCCTGTACCCCCTTCAAAATAGGGACCTAACATATTAAATATAGACTCTTTCACCTTATCTGTTGTCGGCCGTGTCCCACTGCCAGGAACAGCTTTCAACGGTCTTCCTTTTAACGTTCCTGATATTACTCTCATAATCATCCACCATATATGTATTTTTTCTTCACTATCCTATCATATCTCGACAGATATCGCTACATACTGAAATTGCCCCAAAACATGTATAAAATCATTTTGATAGGTGATAATGGAAGTAACAGCATCCTAACTGATGTTGTTGCCAACCGCGGAGAAGACTTACGATTCCCCATAAGTTCTTCCTCCGGTTTCTCCTCTCCCTTTGCCTTCTTTCCAGAAATGGATATAGAAGGACCCTGCAGAAAGTTCTGCAGGGCTTTTTACGTTCTTTCATCATCTCTGTTGGAAGCTTCCTTATTCATCACTTCTACCTTGAACAATTTCTCAAACCAGTGAACATCCATATAAATGGAACCCCCAACCGTTTGGATGGGATTCGTTAATAAGCCGTAATTTTCTTCATTATAAATAAAATAATCTTCATTCACATAAAACCTGAATGTATTTCCATTCAACGATGTGAAAAATACGTTTGGCTTTATCTCTTGAATGTCCAGCCCCAAAGCCGAAACTGCTTGTGGAAATTGAATAAGTTCTTTCTGTTTATACAATATGTAAGACAGGTTATGTGAATTTTTGTTGAGGAGTACAGGATTATTGCTTTTAAGAATCATTGGGACATTCTCTTTTCCATTTACACTTTCAGTAAAAAATGTAGAGTCAAAGCCTGTAACTTTTCCTAAAATCATATCTAATTTTGTTGCATCAACGGTTTTGGTCTTGTCCTCTTCCATCCTCCGTTTAAATGCATCCAATTGGGAAGAGGTCAGTCCTTCCATTACTTCTTTATAAGCCCATGCAGATTTTGAAGTGTGCGGTTGTTTCCCCAAAAGGATGCTAACGATAAATTCTTTAAGCCAAGCCTCTTCATCAGTGGAAAAATACTGTTGATACAGTAAGCTCCCTTTCAGTTCATTCAGCAGCTCCATATCAGCTGTGTTCCTCACAATCAAAT
This sequence comes from Rossellomorea sp. NRS-1567, assembly GCF_050467885.1. Classification (NCBI taxonomy): domain Bacteria; kingdom Bacillati; phylum Bacillota; class Bacilli; order Caryophanales; family Bacillaceae; genus Rossellomorea; species Rossellomorea sp. NRS-1567. The sequence goes on from NZ_JBITPL010000002.1 coordinate 5,476, forward strand.
ATGGAGATACATAGTGCTGGATTTTATCCGTGATGATGACGGTCACAAATCCTTCAAATGAACCTGGTTGGACTGCCTCAGCCTCTTTTATGTCAGTCCGATCGTACAACATTCTCACTGTAGATGAAGCTTTCTCCATCAGTGGATTTCCTGTCCAGTATAATGCGGAAGGCTCCCCCCGACCAATGAAAGAATAATAATCGATATAGTTCTTTTTTTTATGGCTGGCAGATTTATATCCTGCTACCCATTTCCCAGTCCTCAAACTCTTTTCTGTTATGTGAATATCTGTATTTAACGTTTCGATAGAAGATAGTGCAGGGTGCCAATCTTTCACTAACATACCTTCTGTTTTGGTCTGCTGCTCGAATGAATAGGTAATCGTGATCTCTTTAAGGTCTTTATAGAGATTACTTAATTGGAATTCTCCATTTTCTTTCGTTAAACACTTATCCCCTCTGTCATTTACACATGAAAAATCCTTTGCATCACTTGGCCATTGAATGGTTATTTGTTTAGGGATTGTTGATAAGAAATGAAGGGTTTGTGTCACAAAAAATGTGTTTTCCTCATGTGTGATGGAATAAGATTGATTTACCTTTACAGCCCCAGACTCTTCGGCACTTTCTGTTGTGAATCCCATCCATTGAAAGAAAAGAATGCTGGAACTAATCAAAATCATAAGTAGTCCAAATGTAAATAGGGTGCGTTTCATACTATACTCCTTGACTCCGTCTGTTACATAAAGAATAGCAGATTCCGGCAGCTAATGGTTGAATATTTTTAGATTATTTCCAATCATTTAACCAAAATCAAGGTCTTTACTGTCTGCGGGAAAAGAAGCTTGGTTTAAATGATCTGCAAGCATATGATCCCATTCATTTTTATCCACCAAGCCATTACTTAAAAGAGTTTCTTGTAAATCTTGAAGCGTAGAGTTTTGCCATTCATCCTCCTCTACCAGAGATAGAATTCCGTGCGCCGCAAGCGTAGACAAAATGGCGGTCACGATAAAAGAATCACTATTCTTTAATTCAATTTCTTTCTTTTCATGTCTCCCGCCAATAACATACAAACATGATAATCCCAGGACGATAAATAGAAATAACCATACCATCACGATCACCCCTATAAGTTATTTTGAATCTTTACTTATCACTATATGTTTGAAATAATAAGGAATTGATAAACTCGGTAAGAAAAGGAGATTGAATGAATGATTCAACGTTTTATTGAATTAGGAGAAGGATATTCAGATATTTATGAACTAATGGAGCTTGCAAAAACCAATAAAGAGCGCTTGCAGCATATGATGGCATTTCATACTATTGTTAATAACCGTGCCGTATCATCCCTGGCGCTCGTGATGAAACCTACAGAACAGGGCAAATTCCAAGCCATTTATGTTTGCCGGGAAGGAATTCCAAATCCGAATATCACACCAAACCAGCGCTACTCCCTTTTTGAAGAAACGGCTAAGGAATTAGACAGGGTCATCATCCAAATGGATGTGAAACCCTCCACTCTCTATCCGGAAAAAGCATTGTACTATCAGCATCTGATCGCGATATTGCGATTAAATCATTATATACTGCCTTTACAATAAATGAGGTTAATCGTGCAGCTTTTTTCTTAGGGGAGATGTATCACCCCTAAGAAAAAAGCTGCCAAAATAACTCTCTTTGGCAGCAAACATTAAAATCCCATTTTGTAATCATATTCCTTTGCCTTATCCGGGCGGGAATTTTCAAAAACAGACTTAATAAATGGCTTATGCGAAGGATCTACCTTTTTCACATAGGAATAGGCAGCTATTCTTTCCATTACCGTGTCGATTTCATCTTGATTACAATAAAGTACAACATATTTCATTTTCTTCGAAACATAGTGAACATTCCCAAATCGCCTCAGGGACTTGGCATGCTTCAAACTATGTAACCAAACAACTAAACCTTGTCTCTCTGTTAACATATAGTTTCCCCTCTAGGAATCACTTTTTTATAAGTCTAGCATAATAATGTGGCGGTAAGCAATACGTAATGGTGTGAACTTTCATTTAAACAAAGCGTACAGTGAATACTACATTATGAAGGACAGAACGGAGGGTCACCATGGATTTGAATATGATTTGGGACTTTTTTATCGATCAACTTCGACAAGAGGACGGGATTGAAGATGCGCATGTGAAATCGAGCGCAGGCATCCCATTTATCTATATAAGATCCAAGAAAGAGAAGAGTGACATCGAGTACTCCATTAAAAAATGGTCGGCTAGAGCGATGCGGGGAAAGAGACTGCATTCTGATACGATTTTTTTCAGGGAAGAAGTATCATTGTATGTATATCGGCATCGGTTCTATGTCCCCCAGGAAAAAATGTTTTGCTGCGGGAACCTCTGTGTGGACTGTGTTCGGTTAAGACAGTAAGGAATAAGGATCAATACCACAAAATGAAAAGAAGAGCAGACACATTGTCCGCTCTTCTTTCCATATGATCAGGCTGAACAACCGCAGCTTCCGCCAGAACCGCAGCCTCCCCCGCATGATCCTCCGCTTGAGAAGAAAGGATTCCCTGAAGGAACCTTTACATTTTTAGACACGGAATGTCCAATTAGCAGGCTCACTTGATCAAGCAGATCCTGCAGCTCGTTTTCCACTCTTCTGAACTCCGCTACATTCTCATCAAGGTCCATTTCTCTTTTCACTTCACGGATTTCTTTCATGATGGTTTTGTAGTCCGGGTGGTAACGACCGAAGCGTTGAACTTCTTCGTAACTTTCTTTCATTCGCGAAAAGGTTTGTACTTTTCGTTGAGTTTCAGAATTGTTGCGAAGTTTATATAAAGACTTACGATAATTTTCTGCCACATCAGATTCTAAAATCCACTGAGATAATTCATCAGCTGAATCCAATATTTCCATTCTTTCTATAGTAGCAAGCATAACGCTCACCTCCGTAACGATATTTTACCACGTTTCACGCAAGGAAGCGAATATGTAAATTGAATTTTTTGGTTGTATCCACTTTATCCAGTGATGTATTTATCCCCATAAAATACCGCCGTGAAAAAATATTTTCACGACGGACATTAAGAAACAATGATTATTGAATCGTCACATAAAACTGTTTTTCCATCCCTAACGGTTTGTTATTCGTCCCTACTATTTCAACGTTGAGAAGATGCACACCTTTTGGTAACCCTTTTACAACAAAGGCGGCTGTATGATACTCCTTATACAAATTGCCGGTATTTGAACGAACGACGATCTTTCCTTTTTTCGCTCCGCTTTTTTCTGATGTGAATGTTACATTGGGAACGATACATTCAATATACACTTGACTTCCTTGTACCATATGTTTGATGGAAAGAGGCTTTTCCTCAGATTTCGCAGCTTCAACTTTTTTAGTAAACGTAAAGCTTTCCGGTTCAGGCATTTTTTCCTTACAGCCGCTTAATAACATAAGTAACGCAATGGATAGAAATATGATTTTCTTCATCGTGTACACCACTCCTTACTAATAGCCTTGCCCAACCGTTTCTCTTTTTACTCAAAACTTTTTTTGGACTTTCACACAAAAAAATAGTGCCTAACTCTCGGCACTATTCATTGATTGGAACATACTGATCATCATGGAGGCCATTTGGACTCCGTTTGAGAATTTTTGTACTCGATGAGGAATCGTTTTTTGAAAATGGTTAATCGACGCAATTTCGAATTTCTCTAATTCATTGGGATTTCGAGAAAGTGTACGATACCACTGTGGCTGATCTCTTAAAAATAATTTCAGATCTTCTTTGGTATAAATATACTCAATAATGTCCGCTCGCATCTTTAGTCACCCTCCTAATCTTTCCGGAATGAAAATGGATGGGAGGGTTTAGATGGTGTTTCAGTTTTGGTTGCTGTCCCTGATCCTCTATTGTTATTTGACTGAAATTGACTAAGTACTCCTTGTACTGCTCCCAAGGCCTCACTTAAGCTGTTAATATGTTGTTGCAATTGATTAGCGTCCATTTTTTTCACCATATCTCCAACCTGATCCATCCAGCCGCTTTTACTTCCTTGGTTGGTTGGGTTTGATTCTTTCGCGGCTTCGTCTTTATACTTATCCCACCTTGTATCATCTTCCCCCAGTAAGTACCAGTCTTCAAAGAGATCCTGCCAATTGGCATCACCATTACGCACATCTTTCACAATTTTCGGATGCTTTCTCACAAATCCTTTAAACTCTTTTACCTTAGGGTGTAGTGATTTACCCATTATATGAACACCTCCATTACAGGCATCTACCTACTACACTTTATGAAGGATTCAAAAGAATGGTGATACATTCCTTTTTGTAGTAATATTTACATGTATATTAACGTTGATTTTACAGTACCCAATGAATGTTTTGGCTGTGAATAAAGAAAAGGATGTATGAAAATGAAAGAACAGGTACAACAGTTGTTTGATGAATGTCTTACAGGAGCATCGGATGAGGATCTTCTAATCTTGAAACAGCTTCTCGAAGGAGTTAAACGTAAGAAAGACAATGAAAATGGATCAATCATAGGCGGAATATTTGCCATGGACCGCGAAGTGAAAGACGGGAATTTCGAAATAAGTATTCCGATTACGCCCGTTACACATAATTCACTGCAGATCGTTCACGGAGGAGTAACCGCTACTTTAGTGGACTCCGCTATGGGCACATTAGCCAATATGATGCTTCCAGAAGGATATGGAGCTGTAACGACAAATTTAAACATTCACTACTTGGCACCAGGGATAGGAGACCGTTTAACTGCTCATGCTACTGTCGTTCATCAAGGAAGCAAGACCATTGTAGTGGACGGGAAAGTTATCAGTTCAGACGGTAAGATTGTTGCTCATTCTACCGGCTCGTTTTTTATTTTCAAAAAGAAACGGTAAACTTTTATCAATAAAAAAGGTTGTTTCCCTGAGACATAAGGGAATCAACCTTTTTATTCTTTGTCTTCAAATTTCTCTATAAAGTTTTGTGTGTAGTACCTTTTATATACCCCTACGCCAAGATGGGTGAATTGTTGTTCCAGTAGAATCTTTCGGTGGCCTTCTGAATTCAGCCAGCCATGAACGGCTTCTGGAGCGTCCGAGTACTGGGAAGCGATGTTTTCCCCTGCAGTCTTGAACATAACATTTTCACTTTCCAGACGCTCAGATAGGTTCCCGAAGGTGGGTGAATCATGTGAGAAATAATCTTCTTCATACATTTCTTGACTATGACCCCTTGCTACCATTGCCGTTTCTTCATCCCATTTTAGTATATCTGCTTCGAATTGATGTCTGATTACATTTGTAATATCAAAAATCTGCTGTTCACTCGCACTATTCACTTGATCCCATTCGTCCTCGCTTGGCTCTTGTTCCTCAGCCAATTCCCCTCTATACATCATTTCATATGGATGCATCTCGATCAGTGTTTGACTATCAAGAAAGCGGATACTCGTAAGTCTTCCTGTGAATTTGTCCAGATAAAGCTGGGCATAAATATCTCCAAGGGTTACGAGAAGCCGGGTATTCAGGTCTTCTTCATTTAATTCAAACTGATAAGCACCTGATTCGTCATTTACAACGATTTCAGAATCCACAATGGTAAAACGGTAAATGTCTTCTAAACGTTGTCCCAATTTATAAGGAGCCACATCCACCTGATTCCCAATGGCAAACAACGTAACGACTTTATGATTGTTAACGCCCATTTGTATGTATTGTTTATCCGATATCGGGTAGATCCACCATTCATACCCATAGGAGCTTGGTTCGACCCGCTCTGGGTCTCCAAAAGCTTCAGTTACCTTTTTCGTATCTTTGCCAATCCAAGTTGATAAACCTGATGCAGGTCGTTCACCTGGAGCTTCGATTGATTGATTTAATTGGTTTTCGTTGTCTTCTTTAAGAGTTTGGGTTTCTGGTCCTTTAAGAGGCTCATTTTCTTGTTTTTGACCTTGATAAATACCAATAAATAAAATAATGACAAGAATGATCAAAATACGCAAAACGGTTCTCAGAAATTTCCCTCCTCTCTACTTTCTCTATCAGGATATGCCACATATACTAGAATTATTATACCATTGTTTATGATTCAAAAACTTCAGTCTAGTATAAAGGATAGCATATTTTCATTCCTTCTAAAACAAATGAATCTCGGGTGGGGAAAGGTTTCTAGAACCAAATGAAATAGAGATGATCCTGTTTGGATCATCCCCTCGAGATTAAAACGGTTTATTTCTGAAGTTTGATTCGGATATATTTTCTAACGCAACGTAGGCCTGTCTGCCCAGAGAATCCCTTATAGCAAAATCCCCTAAAGTTATCATGCCGATCAATCGATCTCCCTCGACAACTGGAAGTCTTCGTATCTGATGCTCAGCCATGATGTTGGCCGCTTCTGATGCTTCGGTGTCAGGTCCTACGGTTATTAGGTGTTGACTCATGATATCTTCTACTTTTGAAGAAGCAGGATGTTTTTCAGCAATACAGCGGAGGACGATATCCCTGTCTGTCATCATTCCCACAATCTTTTCACCATCCACGATGGGAATGGATCCTACATTGTGTTCTTTCATTTTTAAAGCAACCTCATACACATTGTCCAGTAACGAACAAGTTTCAATATCCTTTGTCATCATGTCCCTGATTTTTGTCATTTGGATCCTCCTCATACGTTCCGAATTCCTTCCTATATCTTTCACTTTCTCCTGCAGGATATTCATTTTTTTAAAAATGACAAATTCAAATGATTGAAGACATTGCAAGATAAAGGTTTTTCCACTATTATTAAGAATGAGAAATACCGCATTTAGTATCATTGTACATACACCGATATAAATGCTTCTACCATACGAAAAGCATCAGGGCTCTTAAGTCCTCATGCCGGACAATATAGGAGGGAATTTTTATGCGTTTTGAAGGAACTGAATTTGAAAGCTTAAAAGTGGACTTAAACCGGTTAGACGAGATTATGGAATCTCACGGACTTGTTCGTGCAGGTCAATGGGATTATGAAAGAGTCACGTACGATCGTAAATTCGAAATCAGGGAAGGAATCTTCTATTTACGAATCCAAGGTCTTGCTACTGAGGGAGATATCGGAAAGCATGACGCCGTTATTCAACTTATGACTCCATTATTAGGAAAACATTACTATCCACACGGTATAGAATACGGTGAAGGTGAAGAATTCCCTAAACATCTGATCACTTCTTGTGAAAAACTTATTGCAGATGTTAAAAAAGAAGCAACGAACTTTGCCTGGTAATATCAGTTTATGTAAAGACTGTCTATCTTCGGACAGTCTTTTCTCTATCATCCATTCAGCATTTATCCAAACTCCACTAAGTGCCCTATTCTAGATACGCTTGGACTCTAATATAAATAGATGTAAAACCTTCGGAATTTCACTTTCTTCCTACTGTTCATTCTTCTCATTCTCTCATATAATGATAGTAATAGGTTTCTGTTAGAAAGGGGTACACCATTGTCCAAGTTTTTCACGAAAAAAGTTTTAATGATCACACTTATCATCTTAATACTGGCTATAGTTGCTTTTTTTATATTACCTGTTTCAGTCCCCTTGATTACTGCGATTATAACAGCTCTTTTCCTTGAGCCTGCCGTTAGTTTTATACAAAATCGTTTCTCTGCAAAACGCCGAATGGCGGTACTTTCAGTTTTTATTCTGTTCCTGCTACTTATAAGCGTATCCTCGTTCTTCGTTACTACAAAAGTCGTTGGTGAAGGTATTAAGCTGATAGAAGATGCACCTAAATATGTAAACCAATTAAGCGATATTTGGCTTGATTACGAGGATCGCCTGCTGAATGCGACAGAGGATCTTCCTGATGAACTAGTGAGAAGCTTCAGTGAAGACGTACAAAGCTTTTTAAATAGTGGAAAGACGAAGATTCTTAACTCTGTCAATATTGAAAAGATAAGTGTGTTTTTATCTTATATACCCAATTACTTAGTGAGTTTTCTTGTATACTTAATTGCTCTCTTTCTTTTCATGTTGGACTTACCTCGAATTAAGAAATCCATTTATGGTCACCTGACAGAAAGAACAGCAGAGAAAGTGGCGTTTATGACTTCCCGACTCACCTATGTTATTTTTGGATTCTTTAAAGCACAATTCCTGGTGAGTATCATCATCTTTGTCGTTTCCTTGATTGGACTTCTATTCATTGCTCCAGAAGTTGCGATCGTGATGTCGATTATCATATGGGTGATTGATTTTATTCCTTTGATAGGATCAATCGTCGTTTTGGCACCATGGGCTATTTTCCATCTGCTGACAGGAAATATCGCTTTAGGAACTCAACTCGCAGTATTGGCAGCCATTCTTCTAATCATAAGAAGAACAGTAGAGCCTAAAGTAATGGGTACCCACATTGGTTTATCCCCGCTTGCTACATTAATCGCCATGTACCTCGGCCTAAAACTCTTTGGTGTATTGGGCTTTATTATCGGGCCGCTCATCCTGATCGTGTTTAATTCGGCTAAAGAGGCTGGTATTATAAAAACGAATTTCAAGTTATGAAAATAGACCAATTCCCATTCGCAGGGAATTGGTCTTTTATACTTTATTTTCTCTTAAAAGAAATCGTAAAAGAATGGAGGCTTGCCCTGGGATAAGGATTGGAGCTTATGAAAATCCTCCTCCCCAGCCGGAAGTTTTCCCATTTGGAGCAGCTCCTCTGGGGTATGCACTCCAAAGATCAATGCCGTGAAAGCTTTGATGTCCAGCGAAATCGGTGCCTCAATCTTTTCACCAACCACCACTTCATTTTTATTAAGAATAAAAGTGCTGTTATTCCAAGCCGCTGTCGAATCCGTAATGGAGAATTCAAGTTGATACGGAAAATCGATCTCTTTTACATATCTCTTCAAGAAGTTTTCTACATCGACGATTCTTGCCATGAAGTATGGGTGCTTCTCCACTTTAATTCTTGGGTCCTTCAACATATAAGGTAACACTTCACAGGGGTTCAATATAAGTTCAGCTTCATTCACCATGGAGTCATGCTGACAAATGAAGTTCCATAAACCAATTCTTGCATCACTTGTCAGTGGAACAAACTCTTCCACCTTCATCTTTTCCTTTTTCACTTCATAAGTAAGGTACCCGGTTGCTTCCCCTGCATCGTTATAATATATCGCTATCCACAGATTGGTGATGCTCCTTTCCCTCCACCAGTTTTTTGAACGTACCAGCATCCCGTTATGCTGCTCCGCATAGCGGTCATAAATCGATTCCAATTCATTTGGGTATGTATCCTTCTTAAATCTCCTGATTTGGCCATTGTATGGCTTTAATGGTACAAGATCCTTCTTCTCAAGCTGTACCTTGTGGAAAGATGCAAATACTTCCCATCCAAATTTCCGATAGAAATCAATGGAAAATGGATGAAGCATGGATAGGAATGTGCCATCTTCCTTCATCTTCAGTAATGAATGATTCATTAATTGGCGCACATACCCTCTTCTTCTGAACTCCGGATAGGTGGCGACACCGGCAATACCTCCCATCGGATACACATGTTCACCCAGTTGTACTTGGAGCGGGATCAAATGAAGCTTCGCAGCTAAGTTCTCTTCTTCATATATTCCATACACAGTATGATCTTTGGTCTGTTGAAGGCGTCTCTTCCTGTCTTCACTTGGTACTACATATTGAAACGCATATTCGGATAACTGTAACGATTCTTCAAACTGCCCGTGATTCAATTTTGTAATCATAATCTATCTGCTCCCTTCTACTATTTCTACATTCGACGGTCCTTCTACCATTCCCTTTAGTAAAACACCTTTTAATAGTCAAAAAAAACCTATTATGTGATTGTTCACATAATAGGTTTTTGTTTAATATCCGAGTATGGCCCGAATGACTGAGGTTGTTTCTCCGCCTTTATAGAATACGTAAAGAAGCAGATACACAGCGACTCCTGTAATAGCCGTAAAGAACCAGATAAAACTCGTAATCGGCCCCAGCTTACGGTGCCTTGCTAAACGGTCTTTATAGCCCGTCCACAAGCTCATCAAGCCAAATACTGCCCCGGTTGTGGCCAATGTTATATGGAAAACAAGGAAAATCGTATAATAAATCTTGATGCTATCGGGGCCGCCAAAGGACGTGTTTCCAACAAAAATCGTTCTGCTCATATAAATAATGAAAAAAATAAGCGCAAAAACACCTGCAAGTGTCATGGTTTTTTGATGTTGCTCAATCCTTCTCTGTTTAATCTGCCACCAGCCAATTGCAACTGTGACTGCACTCAACACGATAAAGGTGGTACTAATGGTAGGTAAAATAGGTAAACCCATCTCTGTTCCTCTCTTTTCTAAAGATAATATGCTATGTAATCAGAGGAATGACGTTCATCATCCCTTCATACTTTACTGTTCTGTCAACTTAGGATCAACGGGATCATAGGAGAGCTTTTCTTGTTTCTCCTGATCTTGGCGATACCATTGAAAAAACAGGTTGAACAACATAACTCCAAATACAATTTCCTGAACAATCTTCATGATCACTCCGCCAAGCTGTTGATCATTTTGTGTAGACATATCCGTAAATAGCTCCGGACCAGTCAGCGTCAACCCTTCCAGAGTGTTAACAGGTACACATAGTGCCAACGCTTTAAGAAACTCCTGTGGATCATAGTAAGGGGCATATAAAGGATTCTCTGCAAAAATGATCAATCCGCATGCCGGAGTCAATAAGACTGCACTCCCAAGAATATATCCAATACGCTTGAGCCCGCTTAAGTCAATATCGTCATCCACTGGATTTAGTAAAGGCCACCACATAAATAAAGATAATAAGAATAGTATAACGGTTGCCAAACCGTGAAGAGTGGCATCAGTTCTGACATTATCAAACACTAGAGGGATATGATAAATCGAAAAGATGATATTGAAAGATAGTAAAGAGATCAATGGTTTTGTCATAAACTTAAATACTTGCTTAACCACCGGTAACTCAACTGCAGCTTTCCAGACCCATTTAGGAATTCCCAATACGAGCAGTGGAGTGACCACTAAATATAGTAACGCCATCTGAGTCATATGAGCAGAAAATAAAATGGTACCTAGTACCTCCACCGGCGAACCCTTAATTCCATATAATAGGACCATTGCCAGAATAAAATAAGTGGCTTCTTTGCTGGTCAATTTTTCACTTTCTTTAAAGCCGTCTCTCCATTTGACAGTGATCAAGAAATACACGACCGTAATAAATACTAAAGCCAATATAAAGAATGGGCTCCATAAAGCCATAAAACCAAAAATACCCAAAGGCATTTGCTCACCTCATTTCACATTTAACACCTATCCCCATTATACTGACAACCCTCCCCCACTTCAACGGAAGGTAATGACAAGTTCTTGACAATTAGAAAAGCGGAAGCGGCTTGAACAGGCCCGACAAGCATAAGACGATTCTGCCGGAAAGGCGTTTTTTGCCTTTTTGGCAGAATTGGCTTATGACCTCGAGGGCCTAGCCGCTGGAGCTGGACAATGAAAAGCGGAGGGGCTTCGCCTAGAGGCGACAAGCATAAGTCAAACATACCGGAAAGGCGCTCTTGGCCTTTTTGGTATGTTTGACTTATGACCTCGAGCCTCTAAGCCCCGTAGCTGGACAATGAAAAGCGGAAGCGGCTTGAACAGGCCCGACAAACACATAAGAACTCCAGCACAACAAAAAAAGCCAGCCATCCGGCTGACTTTTTTCTTTAGATCCATACAATCGTTACAAATGCTAACACTGTGATAAATGCAACAAGTGCACCAGAGTACAGGAACAATGCAGGTGCTTCATGTCCTTTATGACTCATATGCATGAAGTAATAAAGTTGAAAAATTAGTTGAACGACCGCAAGTAAGAGGATGAAAGGTACAATAAAGTACTTATCAAAATCTCCTGCCACTGCAATGAACGCCACCAATGTTAAGAAAATCATTAACATGAAGGATGTAACCTGCATTCTCATGTCCTCTGCATTTTTCTTACGACGATATTCGTAATCTACACTTGGGTTACCTGAATTTGATTGTTGATTCGCCATCAGTTTATCCCACCATTCCCATTAAGTATACTACTGTAAAGATAAATACCCATACAACGTCGATAAAATGCCAGTATAGAGAAGCTAAATAGAACTTTGGAGCATTGTAAAGGTTTAGACCACGTTTAGCGTTACGAAGCATTAAGCTTACAATCCATAGAAGACCGAAAGCTACGTGCCCTCCGTGGAATCCAACTAGTGTGTAGAAGGCTGAACCAAATGCACTACTAGTAAAAGTATGCCCGTATTCATGTACGTAATGATTAAACTCATAAATCTCTAATCCAAGGAATGCTGCACCTAGAAGAACCGTGACTAATAACCAAGCCTGCATGCGTTGGAAATTATAGTTCTTCATATGATACATTGCATAAACACTTGTAAGAGAACTTGTTAAAAGTAACATAGTTGCAATAAATGCAAGTGGTAAATCAAAGATGTCAGCAGCAAGTGCATGACTGTCACTGGGAACTCTGTCTTTAAGCGCTAAATATGTTGCGAAAAGAGATCCGAAAAGAACCGTTTCTCCACCAAGGAAAAACCAAAAGCCCATAAACTTGTTTTTCCCCTCAAGGGTTGCCTTTTCAGGGGAGGCTGGCCAGGTCTTTGGCGTGAATTTTTCTTCAGCATGCATTATGCCTTACCCCCTTTATCATCATCCATTAAATCTTCTTTATGAACATGATATCCATGATCATCAATTACAGAACGGAAGAACATTGCACCTAATGTGATAAGCATTCCAATTACCAGAACAGGGATTGCCCATGCTTTATCACCATCCGGATGATACATAGCACCAAATGCTGCTATGAATAACCCAAGTGAAATGATTACCGGTAAAATCGAGTTATTCGGCATATGGATATCTCCGATAGGTTCTGCCGGTGTCAAATCTTTTTTACCTTCCATTTTTTCTAACCAATAAGCATCCAAACCACGGATAAGCGGAGTTTGCTTAAAGTTATAGAATGGTGGTGGTGATGGAATCGCCCATTCAATGGTACGTCCGTCTCCCCATGGGTCATTAGAAACTTTAACCCCTTTGACTTGAGTCATGATGACGTTAACAAGAAGTACAATTACCGCGACTCCCATGAAGCCTGCTCCAATAGAAGAGATTAAGTTTCCTGTTTCTAATCCTTGACCAGGTAAGAACTTCCAAATACGACGAGGCATACCCATTAAACCAAGGAAATGTTGAATAAAGAATGTTAAGTGGAATCCGATAAAGAATAACCAGAAAGCGATTTTTCCTAAGAAATCATTTAACATTGTACCGAACATTTTTGGCCAGTAATAGTGAGTACCTGCCAATAGAGCAAATACTACCCCACCAACGATAACGTAGTGGAAATGGGCAACAACGAAATACGTATCATGGAACTGATAGTCAGCTGTTGCAGCTGCGTTCATGATTCCGGTTACTCCACCTGCTACGAAAGTAGGGATAAACGCTACTGCGTAGAGCATTGGAGTCGTGAAGCTGATACTTCCTCCCCACATCGTAAGGAGCCAGTTAAAGATTTTGATACCTGTAGGAACGGCAATGGCCATTGTCGCAACGGCAAAGATTGCATTTGCGATTGGTCCAAGACCTACTGTAAACATATGGTGAGCCCAAACCATGAATCCTAAGAAACCGATAAGTACGGTCGCAAATACCATGGATGAGTAACCGAATAAACGTTTTCTAGAAAAGTGTGGAATGATCTCCGAGAAAATTCCGAAAGCAGGTAATACAAGGATGTATACCTCAGGGTGACCAAAAATCCAGAAGAAATGCTCCCAAATAATGGTGTTACCGCCATTCGCTACATCAAAGAAATTCGATCCGAACATACGATCAAATAACATTAAGAATAATCCTACCGTTAAAGCAGGGAACGCGAATAAAATAAGTGCCGAAGTAACAAATACTGTCCATGTAAATAGAGGCATACGCATATATGTCATACCCGGAGCACGCATATTAATGATGGTTACAAGAAAGTTGATCCCACCTATTAATGTACCTGCACCTGAAATCTGTAACCCCAGTACATAGAAATCAATCCCATGTCCTTTAGATGCCATTGAGAGTGAAGCATATGAAGTCCACCCGGCATCTGGTGCCCCACCTAAGAACCATGAAAGGTTAAGGAAAACTCCACCTGCGAAGAATAACCAAAAACCTAATGAATTCAGGAAAGGAAATGCAACGTCACGAGCACCGATTTGTAAAGGTACAACCGCATTCATGAATGCGAATATTAACGGCATGGCCGCTAAGAAAATCATCGTTGTACCGTGCATTGTTAAAACTTCGTTGTATAAGCCAGCACTAACAAAGTCATTGTTAGGAACAGCAAGCTGTATACGAATGATAAGAGCTTCTAATCCACCGACTAAGAAGAAGAATCCTCCAGCCATAAGGTAAAGGATGGCGATCTTTTTATGGTCTACTGTTGTTAAATAGTCCCAAACAGTCGCGCCGAAGCCTTTTTTCTGTGCATAGCTACTCACGATTAAACCTCCCTTTAACTAATCCCCAATTAATCTTGAACTTTTAATCCCATCAGATATTCTGCAAGGGCATCAAGTTCGTCTTCCTGCAGGTTACCATATGTACCTGTCATTTTGTTACCTGGCTTATACTGTTCAGGATCTACCAGCCAATTTTTCAGCTCTTCTTTGTTGTGATCCAGAATACCTGCGATTCGAGTACGCTCACCAAATGTTGCTAAGTTAGGAGCAAGACGAGCTGATTCCGGACGTCCATCCTGAGGTGATACTGCGTGACAGCTTAAGCATTTTTGGTTGAAGATTTCTTGTCCTTGTTGTGCTAAATCAGAAGATGGTTTAGGTTCTCCTGCATTTTTCATATCTTCTACCCATGCCGTAAACTCTTCCTTAGGAAGCGCTTTTACTTTAAAGTCCATTAAAGCATGAGAAGGTCCACATAGCTCAGCACATTTTCCGTAGAATAATCCGCCTGCATCTTTAGACTTTTCTCCATCAAATTCAAGGAAGAATGTGTTTACGTTGTCGACGTTTGTATCAATCTTTCCTCCAGCAGCTGGAATCCAGAAAGAGTGCTTAACGTCAGAAGCTGTAACATTGAAGTAAACCCTTTGATCGGTTGGTACAACTAAATCCTGTGAAGTGATGATTTTTTCATCCTCATACTCAAATTCCCACCAGTAAAGGTTTGCGCGAACGTTTATAACTAAAGCTTCGCGATTACCATCTGCGTCTTTTTTATCCATAGCCTTTGTATCAGCTAATTCGAAAGTAGACGTTACGGTCGGAACAGCCAGGATAAGAAGAAGGATAATTGGAATGACTGTCCACACGATTTCAAGTGTGTGACTTCCTTCAACTTGTTTCGGGATAGTAGTATCTCCCTTTTTTCTACGGAAACGAATAATCGCTACCATATAGACGATGACTACTACAATGATTACTAATACCATTATTAATGTAGACAGTATCATTAAATCATATTGTGACTGTGCTACTTCACCAGCTGGCTGTAATGTGGAGAGAAATGGCTCTCCACAACCAGAAAGAACTAGCGCTAACATTGCTACAATTGAGAATAAGCGCCACTTAGATAGCCTTGCTTTCATAGCTTAATCAAACCCCTCTTTCATGTAATATACTTTTGAATAAAACAAGGACTCATAAAAAATATCTATTTGGATTTCTTATCAGAAAGAATTCCCACTAATCTTATAGTACGGTAACGATAACCATCGCTACGAACAAGATAGTTAAATAATTTAGTGAATAGACAAACATAAGTTTTGACCACTTAATATCATCTTTCATTTTGTAACCTGCGAGTCCCAGTGCGAGCCAGCCAATGTTAAAGGCTGTTGCAAGGATAAAGAAGAACATTCCTAAATCCATCAAGAAGAATGGCAGTGGCAGTAAAGCTGCAACCCATGCAACGATATGGTGCTTTGTTGTAGCAAATCCCTTTACTACGGGAAGCATCGGTATATTCGCTGCTCTGTATTCTTCCACTCTCTTCATCGCTAAAGCGTAGAAATGAGGCGGCTGCCAGATAAACATCATCAGGAATAGAACCCATGCAATGATATCCAGATTTGCATCTACAGCTGACCAACCGATTAGTGGTGGCACCGCACCTGAGATACTTCCTACAATTGTGTTACTTACGTATTTCCTCTTAGACCACATTGTATATAATACAACGTAACTAAATACCCCAATGATTCCTATCACACCTGCAGTGACGGTGGTCATAAATAACATTATGATTCCCACTGCAATCATAATTAATCCCAAAGACAATGCTTTGGGTGCATTGATTTTACCTGTTACGGTAGGACGTCCCTTCGTACGTTCCATCAGAGGATCGATGTCTCGATCATACACATTATTTATGGAGCAGGAACCTGCGATAATAAGGGAAGAACCTATCAATGTCAGGAACATCGTATCAAGAGAATTTAGAAAGTGTGTATTAGTAAAGTAAAAAGCTAACCACATACCTGTAAAGGTAGTAATTAAGTTGGAATTAACGATACCAATTTTGATTAGTGCTAAAAAATCCTTCCAAGCAGTTGAGGTTGTCAAATCTGCTTCTTGAGTGTTAGTCATCATTCGACTAGACATTCTCTTCCTCCTCTCTATAAAAAGCCAGAGGCCAGTTACCACCTCTATACTATATAGGAAATGATTCACTATTTCTATATCCATCTGTTAATTCATGCACAGATAAGAAATAGTATATATGCTATCAATATTATATTAAACCATATATTTTTTCCTATGGGGGGGAGAATTAGACAATAATGTGAAGAAATTGTGAAGAAAGAAAAACGCAGACGTTTCTTCATATTTCTACAAACATTTTAAACCCATCATACCATAAAACGAAGCTAAGCGCTTACAGATTTTGTTTTTCTGCAAATTAGTCATTATCTACTAATAGTTATTCTCTTCATATAAATATATATCATGCTCATAATTCTGTAACATTTTATCGGTTGAGTTTTACTGACCTTTTATGTATTATCGTAGGGGCATATATATTTTTCTACTATATTTATAATTTAGAAAGTGTGTAGAGTCTATTAATTAAGAAGGTGAATAGATTGCATAATAAAGGTGTCCACAAAGGATTAAAGTGGCTTGCCGTTCTCACTACTCTTGGTATGTTATTTGTTCTATTGGGTGGAGCCCTGGTAACGAAGACCGAATCCGGTATGGGCTGCGGACGATCTTGGCCACTATGTAACGGACAATTGATTCCAAGCGATATAACGTTCGAGCTTGTCATAGAATTGGCACACCGGGTTGTCTCCGGTGGTGTAGGATTATTAGTATTGGCATTATCGATATGGTCATGGAGAGCGATTGGATATAAGCGTGAAACAAAATTCCTTGCTGCACTCTCTTTCTTTTTCTTAGTATTGCAAGGTTTAATCGGAGCTGCCGCTGTACTCTGGGGGCAATCGGACTTCGTACTTGCCCTGCATTTTGGGATTTCTCTTATATCATTTGCTTCAATTCTATTATTAACACTTCTGATTTTTGAAGTCGATCAGAAATTTGATGCTAACTCATTGGTCATTAATAAACGTATGCGATTCCATACAATAGGAGTCACTTTATATAGTTATATTGTTGTTTATACCGGTGCTTTAGTCAGACACACGGATTCGAGCTTAGTGTGTAAAGATTGGCCGTTATGTGTTAACTCTTCTCCGGGTCTCCCCTCCAATCTCTATGAGTGGATTCAAATGGGGCATCGGACAGCAGCAGGACTCATTTTCTTATGGATTGCCTATATCACATATATTGCGATTAAAGAGCATAAGCACCAAAAGGTTATTTATTGGGGATGGATCATCGCATTTACGCTGGTATCCCTTCAAGTCATGTCCGGAGCACTCGTGGTGTTCACAAGATTAAACTTGGGAATCGCTTTATTGCACGCTTTGATCATCTCTTGTCTATTTGGATTACTCTGTTACTTTATCCTGCTCATTTCAAGAAGTAAGCTGAAAGCATAATAAAAAAGGATTCCGGTCATGACCGGAATCCTTTTTTATTATGCTTTTTGAACTTCTATTAATAGGTCACCAGGACTGATGGCGTCACCATTTTGCACATAGATGTCTTTCACTACCCCTGCAAACGGAGCTTGAACGGTCGTTTCCATTTTCATGGCTTCGGTGATCATTAAATGATCCCCTTTTTCAACCGCCTCTCCTTTTTCTGCAATTACCTTAATCACGGTTCCAGGCATGGAAGCACCAATATGAGTCTCATTTTTAGCGTCAGCTTTCATCTTGGTTGCCACTGTCGACTTAATGTTTTCATCTTTTATCACAATTTCACGTGGCTGACCATTCAGTTCAAAGTAGACGATTCGTGTACCATCTGCCTGAGCCTGGCCAATGGAAACGAGCTTGACAATAAGTGTTTTCCCGGTTTCAATTTCAACCTCGATTTCTTCACCAAGTCTCATTCCGAATAAGAAAGTAGGCGTATCGAGAACGGAAATATCACCAAATTGATCCATTGTATGTGCGTATTCCATAAACACTTTAGGATATAGAGCATATCCAAGAGCATCGAAACTAGTGACAGGGCGTTGCAGGTCTTCGAAGAGCTTTTCTTTGAGTGCTGTGAAGTCTACGTCATCGAGGAGCTCCCCAGGTCGGACGGTTAATGGAGTGCGGCCTTTCAGAATCACGCTTTGTAAGTCTTTCGGGAATCCGCCATGGGGCTGACCCAGATATCCTTCGAATAACTCAACCACTGAATCAGGGAAATCAATCTTTTCCCCTTTTTCGATGACATCTTTCTCTGACAGATCATTCTGAACCATGAACAATGCCATATCCCCAACAACTTTTGATGAAGGAGTAACCTTTACGATATCCCCAAAGAGGTGGTTGACCCTTGCATACATTTCTTTTACTTCTTCCCAGCGATGACCCAATCCTACAGCTTTTGCCTGCTGCTGAAGGTTACTATATTGTCCCCCGGGCATTTCGTGCTTGTAAACCTCTGAATGAGGAGACATCATGCCGCTCTCAAAGTCTGTATAGTATTTTCGAACGTCTTCCCAGTAGTGGGAAAGAGTCTCCAGTGATTGAATATCTACATTCGGTTCTCTTTCGGTTCCTTTCAAGGCGTAATAAAGTGTATTGGCACTTGGTTGAGATGTTAATCCAGACATCGTGCTAAGGGCTGTGTCGACAATATCCACACCTGCTTCAACGGCTCTTGCGTATGTGTATATACCGTTTCCACTTGTATCATGGGTGTGTAAGTGGATAGGCAGACTGACCGTATCTTTCAGTTCTGAAATAAGTCGGTAGGCAGACTGTGGTTTTAAGAGCCCCGCCATGTCTTTAATCGCTAAAATATGTGCTCCGCTTGCTTCTAACTCTTTTGCCAGATTCTTATAGTAATCAATACTATATTTGGTCCGGGTAGGATCTTCAATGTCCCCTGTATAACAAATGGCTGCCTCGGCGATTTTCCCACTTTGCCTTACCGCATCAATGGCTACTTCCATCCCCTTAACCCAGTTTAAACTGTCAAATATCCTGAAGACGTCAATACCTGCGAATGCTGATTTCTCAACAAATTCTTTAATGACATTATCAGGGTAGTTCTTATATCCAACGGCATTTGAAGCTCTCAGCAGCATTTGGAATAGAACATTGGGAATGTCCTCTCTCATTGTTAATAATCGATTCCAAGGATCTTCCTTTAGAAAACGGTAGGCTACATCGAACGTTGCCCCTCCCCACATTTCATAGGAGAACATATCAGGAAGCAGGTGAGATGTCGGTTCTGCAATTTGCTTCAAGTCGTTTGTTCTGACACGCGTAGCCAGTAAGGATTGGTGAGCATCCCGGAAAGTTGTATCAGTCAGGAGCACTGAATTTTGTTCCTTGACCCAATTGACCAACCCTTCGGCACCATGTTGATCTAAAATTTGCTTTGTCCCAGGTTTAAAGTCTTGTTTCAAGTCAAGAGCCGGAATCCTCGGCTTCGAAAATACAGGCTTTTTCTTCTTCTCGATTCCCGGGAAACCATTCACGGTTACATTTCCGATATAAGAAAGCATCTTCGTGCCACGGTCTTTTCGTTTCGGAAAAATAAACAGTTCAGGTGTCGTGTCAATAAAGGATGTATCGTATTTACCTGTTATAAAGTTTTCATGCTTAACGACATTTTCGAGGAAAGGAATATTCGTCTTTATTCCACGTATTCTAAATTCTTGAAGATTTCTGACCATTTTGGATGCAGCTTGTTCAAATGTCAAAGCCCACGTGGACAGTTTAACAAGAAGGGAATCATAGTATGGAGTAATGACGGCTCCCTGGAACCCGTTACCTGCATCCAATCGAACCCCGAATCCGCCGCCTGAACGGTAAGCCATGATCTTCCCGGTGTCAGGCATAAAGTTGTTCAATGGGTCTTCTGTTGTCACACGGGATTGAATCGCGAACCCATTTGTCCGGATTTCTTCTTGAACAGGTATGCCAAGCTTACTACTATGTAGTGCATGACCTTCGGCAATCATTAATTGCGATTGAACGATATCCACTCCGGTAACCATTTCCGTAATCGTATGCTCTACTTGAACGCGAGGGTTTACCTCGATGAAATAGAACTGCTCATTTGCAACCAGGAACTCAACCGTCCCTGCGTTCACATACTTTACTTTATCCATCAACCGGACGGCTGCCTCACAAATATCCTCTCTCAACTGATCACTCAAAGATACGGATGGTGCTATTTCAACTACCTTTTGGTGACGTCTCTGGATGGAACAATCTCGTTCATATAAGTGAATAATATTGCCGTCTTCATCCCCAAGAATTTGAACTTCTATATGTTTAGGGTTCTCAACAAATTTCTCAACATAAATTTCATCATTACCAAAAGCTGCTTTTGCTTCAGATTTAGCGCGCTCGTACGCTTCCTTTAAGCTTTCCAGGTTACGGACGATACGCATTCCCCGTCCTCCGCCACCTAATGAAGCTTTGATGATGATCGGGAAGCCGTGGTCCTTCCCGAAGGCAATGACCTCTTCCAAAGTCTCTACGGGGCCATCTGTTCCAGGAATAACCGGTATATTCGCTAATTGAGCCTGATGACGTGCCTTTACTTTGTCACCGAACATATTTAAGTGCTCTGAATGAGGCCCTATGAAGGTAATACCCTCTTCTTCACATCGTCTGGCAAAATGAATATTTTCGGACAAAAAACCATAACCGGGATGGATGGCATCGACATCGGCGTTCTTTGCGATTCGAATGATCCCCTCTATATCTAAATAAGCATCAATTGGTTTCTTTCCTTCTCCTGTCAGGTAGGCCTCATCAGCTTTATATCGATGATATGCTCCCGAATCTTCCTTACTGTAAATGGCGACGGTTCTAATATTAAGCTCCGTACAGGCACGAAACACACGGATGGCAATTTCACCGCGATTTGCTACTAATACTTTTTTAATTTTCTTCAATACACTCTCTCCTTTAGGCTATTCATGATTGAAAATCTTTGTAAAGCAGTCTATGAAAAAAGGGCTGACCCGAAAGATAATAAAGAAGTATCTTAGGGGGCAGACCCTAGACTTAGAGTTTTAGATACTCTATCAAAGTGACCTACATTTTTACACCATATATTTTTTTGCTATTATCCATATTCTCCGAAGGATAGCCATTTTCCTTCTTTATTTTATATTTTTCTTCATATTTTACAAACATCGACACATTCACAAGGACACCCATCGACAAAGATAGCACTAATAGTGATGATCCTCCATAGCTGATGAATGGAAGTGGGACACCTGTAATCGGAATTAGTCCCGATACCCCTCCTAAATTAATGAAGGCTTGAATACCGATCATACTGGATATTCCGATGGCCAGCATGGTTCCAAACGGGTCCTGGCATTTAACTCCCGTATATATCCCCCGAAGCACGATATAAGAAAGTCCGAGTATGACGAAGCTTACACCGAATACACCCAATTCCTCAGCAATGATAGCCATAATGAAATCCGTTTGCGGCTCAGGAAGATAACCCAGTTTTTGAACACTCTGCCCTAATCCAAGCCCTTTTACCCCTCCAGAACCAATGGCAAGGTATGAGTTCACCAAGTGGTAGCCTTCCCCTTGGGCATATTTAAACGGTGATAAATACGCTTCAATCCTGCTAAGTCTTTCTCTCGTAAAAATAAAGCCTCTTGCCAGGTATATGACCGGTGACAGTACGACCAACAGACCTACTCCCAGACCAGCCAGCTTGAAGAATGTTTTAAAACTGATCCCTGAACAGGAAATAACGATTGCTCCAATGGCGAAAATGATAGCCGCCGTACCAAAGTCAGGCTCTAAAAAGACTAAAAAACATATAAAACCTAAAAATAGTAATGGCGGGGCAAGGCCCTTATTAAAATCATCTATGTATGCCTGTTTCTTGGAGTATACAGAGCCAAGATAAATAATGACGGCAAGCTTGGCGAACTCCGATGGCTGAATGGGCATGAAACCTAAATTAATCCAGCTTTTTGCGTTGTTTACTTCATAACCGAAAATATGGACCCCAATTAATAATCCGATAACGATAAACATGAGTCCCTTGATTATTTTCCCCACTTGGAATGCTTTGTATGGAAACCAAGCTGCTATCGTAAAGGCAAAGAACCCGATAAGAATATTGATCATCTGCCTTTTATAGAAATGGTCACTTTCCCAACCAAATCGTTCTACAGCCATGACCATACTCGCACTATAAATCATTACCAGACCAAACAGACAAAGAAATACATATACAGCGATTAACGAATAATCATAGGACTTTGCTATTTTTTTAATCATGACATTTCAATCCTTTTTCTCTTATATCATTTAAATTAATCCCAACCAGTCAGAAACTGTAACAAAAAAACTCAAACAACAGATCTATGTATTGTTTGAGTTGTCATGACTATTTTACTTTTTTGTAGATGCTTCATGAAGGGCAGAAAGTTGTCTTTCTAAAGAATCAATCAGCTCTTTTCCATCTTGATCATCTACTAATCCTAAACGGACTGCAAATTCTATTTCACGAGATAATCCGAACATTTGGGTATCCAATACTTCCTCATAAAGAGGACATTGGGGCATCGTTAAATTATCCATTTGTACTTTAATAAGTTGTAAAATCTTTTCTGCGTCGGCCTTTAGCAGTTCATAGGCTTTTTCTCGATGATTAATTGTCATTTCTGACGCCACAGTGATCCCCCCATTCCGAACAAATAGCTTTCCTGTCTTAAAATTTTATCGTTAAATCAGAGAAATTGCAAGAAAAATAAGTGTATTCCCCGGGATTCTATGACAGAAATTCGAATTATTATTTCGGAGGGATCCTCAAGAAAATTCTTTTACAAACGCCTATCCGAAAACTCTCTAAAAAAACATACCCTTATGTGACATGTCGTGACCCTTCGTTAAAATATACTCCAGGAATATTCATCACTGAGCATTTCAAGAAGCTTTAGCCCTGCACTGCTATTCCCGACATGATCTAGTGCAGGACCAAAGATACCGATTCCACACTTCCCGGGAATAGCACCCATGATTCCACCTGACACTCCACTTTTCGCCGGAATACCCACTTTAATGGCAAATTCACCGGAAGTATTATACATCCCGCACGTAACCATGAACGTTTTACAAATTCTCGCAACATCTCTCGTAATAATTTCGCGCCCGCTTTCAGGGTCAACGCCATCATTGGCAAAAACGGCCCCCATCTTAGCAAGGTCGACACAGCTCATTTCCACCGCACATTGTTTTGTATAGAGAACAAGTAAATCTTCGACATTTCCGGTAATCACACCGTGCTGCTTCATATAATAACAAAGCGATCTGTTTAAATTGGCTGTTTGAAGTTCTGAATAAGCCACATCCTCATTATATGATACCTTGTCCCCGGTCATATGATTGATGAACTCTATTAATCGTTCCCACTTTTCCATTCCTGTATTTCCTTTAATCATATTCGTAACTGCGAGTGCACCAGCGTTGATCATCGGATTAAGGGGTTTGGAGGGCTTATGTGTTTCGAGCTTCGCTATGGAATTAAAAGGATCACCAGTAGGCTCCATGCCAACCTTGGAGAAGACATGATCCTCCCCATAGTCCATTAAGACAAGAGCAAGAGTGATGACTTTCGATATACTTTGCAGTGTGAACTTCTTTAAATGATCTCCTGCATAACAAGAATGATTTTCCAGAGTATATATACTTATCGCCAAGTCACTTGGGTTTTGATCCTTTAATGCAGGTATATAATCTGCAACCTTTCCTTCAGCTGAAAAAGGTCTTGCTTTCTCCACTAATTCTTCCAACAGCTCCTGAGTTCTAATCACTATAGTATCATCTCCTTTAGTCCTACCTTTAGTTTCCCTACTTTCACCGATTGAAAACGTTGAAAATGCTTTCAGCTTTGTGTGACAAACCTTTAAATAACAGATATACTGAAACTATCAGCGAGAGGAGGAGTCTCAATTGGAAAGCATAGTACCCATAAAAGGTAAGGTGAAATTCACAATAACTCTGGATTCCGGCGTTTGGATATTTGATGATCGAAAAGTGGATTTAACTACATATTTTGATGAAAAAAATGAGACGATCGACGAATTGGAAGAATATACAAAAGCCGTGTCCAAGCATTGGTCACGGGAAATTCAGGAAGGTGCAACCTATCCCCCTACACTTAAGACAGAGAAAAAGTATGAAAAGGAAAGAATTCTAAACGGATCATTCGCTATTCCGTTTGCACCTTTTCTTACAAATGCGGAGCCTCTTGAGAATGCAGCATCTCTTGTGATTGAAACAGAAACGGATGAACATCGCATGGATCTTGCACACGCAGATCAATTACTCATCGGGTTCTCAAAAGACGGAAAGCCACTAAAGGAAAATGGCCCCGTTCATATCTACTATAAAGACGGATCAAATAGAGAAACCCCCATTACCGATGTAAGAGCCTTTCGGGTAGAATAAGAACATCAAGAAAGCGCAGTGTCGAAAAAAACCGGTTCAGGAACCCCTGAACCGGTTTTTTCATACGTTATTATTGTGTTTAAAATACGGTCGTATTAAAGAAGATCAGCAGCAAGTTGAGCAAGACCCGATCTTTCACCTTTCATGAGCTTAACATGCCCGGCCAGTTTTTGATCTTTAAATTTTTCTACCACATACGTTAAGCCATTATTGTATTCATCCAGGTATGGATGATCGATCTGAGCTGGATCTCCCATCAAAACGATTTTACTTCGCTCTCCCACCCTGGTTAAGATCGTTTTCACTTCATGTTTCGTTAAGTTCTGGGCTTCATCAATGATGATATATTGATCTGGAATGCTTCTCCCCCTTATATAAGTTAAAGCTTCCACTTCAATTGAGCCCATACCCGCGAGGATATCATCCAGCTCACCAGGCTTCTTCGTGTTGAATAAGTATTCGAGGTTATCGAAAATGGGCTGCATCCAAGGTCTGAGCTTTTCTTGTTTTTCCCCTGGAAGATAACCAATATCCTTACCTACCGGGACAATTGGACGAGCCACGAGCAATTTATTGAATTTATTGAAGTCCTCTGTCTGAAGAAGACCTGCGGCCAGAGCAAGCAGGGTTTTTCCAGTCCCGGCTTTTCCAATCATGGTGACCAGCGAAATATCATCTCTCAGTAACAGTTCAGTTGCCATTGTTTGCTGAACATTGCGGGCCTTGATTCCCCACATATGCTCTTGATCATAGACCAGCTTCTTCACTTTCAGTCCTGATGCATCCACCATTCCAAGTGCAGAAGCAGAGCTTCCGAGAGCATCCTTCATAATGAGGAATTGATGGGAATAAAATCGTTGTTTCGTTATATCGGTAAGGGTCAGTTCACCTTTATCATAAAATTTGTCGAGTAACTCTCTCTCTGTGTACAGTTCAATAAAACCTGTGTAAATATCGTTTACCTCGATGACCCGGTCACTCAGAAAATCCTCTGCCTGTAATCCCAACGCATCAGCCTTTACCCGAACGAGGGTGTCTTTACTAACCAGAATGACCGATTTTCCATCCTTTTTCGCTTCTTCTTCGAGAGATAAGTTTTTTGCTACGGCAATAATCCTGTTATCGTTTGTTTTCTCTAAAAATATTTCCTGAAGCTGTTGAAATGAGCGGTGATTTAGTTCAATTCTTAGTGATCCTCCCGTATATAGGGGAATTTTTTCATGAAGTTTTCCTTGTTGCCGTAAATTATCTATCAGCTTCGATACATGTCTTGCGTTTCTTCCGATTTCATCCATATAACGCTTTTTGGAGTCCACTTCTTCTAAAACGACTGCAGGTATAACCACCTCATTATCTTGAAACGAAAAGATGGCTTGTGGATCTTGTAATAAGACATTGGTATCTAATACATAAATTTTATTCAAATCGATGCCTCCTGCTCCTGATTTCTTATTACTATTGTATGTAGCCAATGTTGATCCGGTTATTCCCAGCTACTCAAATAGGACGGCCCGTTTCTTAAAATATATGAATAAACGTATAAAGATAGAAGAAAATTACACAATAAGAAAAGATATTGATTCTAAATCGGGAGGTATTCACATGTTTAAACTCATCTCTCTACTTGTGGTAACCATCATTCTTGGTGCCTGCGCCAATAAGAATGAGGTCGGGTATGATAATGATTCAAACAGTAACAACAGTAAACCAATCACTGTTCAGGATAGCAATATCCAACATGCTGAACGAAAATCAGGACAGCAAATTTCAAGGCATTTAGTTGACCTGACGACGAGTGTACCAGATGTTAAAGACGCAACAGCTGTAGTCTTTGGTAAATATGCGTTTGTTGGAATAGATATCGATTCCGACATTGAGCGCTCACAAGTCGGTTCAATCAAATATTCTGTAGCAGAAGCTCTTCAAAAAGACCCATATGGTGCAGAAGCCATTGTCATCGCTGACCCGGATCTTTATGCCCGTTTGAATGAAATCAGCAAAGACATTCAACGGGGTGAGCCTGTCCAGGGGATTATGAACGAACTGGCTGACATATCCGGCAGGCTAATGCCTGAAATCCCTCGATCGTTAAAGCAAGCAGATCCAGAAAATGCTCCGAATGAACCAAAAAAGAAAATGAATAACACCAAAGAGAAACAACTTAGGGAAAAACAGGAAAATCAGACTTACGATAAGATTGAATAATCCTTTAGATCACTTAACAAAATGAGAAAAAGCCATGAAAAAGCTTAGAGTACTAAGCTTTTTTCATGGCTTCAATTACTTGACGGTCCAAACGGTCTGCGGCCGCCTTATCATAAGTCTTCACATAGGCAGGTTCTGTCGATATTTTCGATCCATAGAACATGACATCTCTTACTTCATTGATAGCAAGTTTAACAAGAGTCAGCTTTAAAGGCACTCCTACCAGTTTTTCCTCAGAAACCCCTGCTTTTCCGCTTATGGAATAGGTTGATTCATTTGCTATCAGATTCACAACGGCAAGTGGATTGTTCTTTAGATTTGCAACAATCCTGGAGCGCTGATCAACAGCAAATAACAAGGTGTGTTCGTCCTTTGCATAAATCCAAGAGATCGCACTTACATTTGGTCCATGCGTTTGGTGATCAATTGTCGCGAGTGTAACAAATTTTTCTGATTGAAGTTCTTCAAAAAGTGCAGGAATCAAGCTGGGTTCCACTTGGTTAGCCATACAATCCCCCCTTATGCAGACTCATTTTTTCTCTGTTAGTGTTTCATTTCATTCGTGATTCACCTTGATTATACTATACCAAATTCTATTGTTAAAAGCATACAGGAAAGTTAAATAAAGCGTTTGACTATACTACATGATATACTAAAAAGACTAGACTTATGATTAGAACAAATTGAGGTGTAATGTATGAGAGTAAAATGTGCTCTATGTGAAGTGATAGAAAGTATTGATGATTATTCCTTACAAGCGAAGAAGTTGCGTAACCGGCCCATTCATACCTATATGTGTGATAAGTGTCATGATCGTATTAAAGAAAAGACGGAAGAACGTGTGTCGAGTGGGAATTTCAGGTTTTACCGTTCTCCTCAAGTAGAAGATGACTTTTAGACAAGTCGGTTCAGGAACTATTATTGGTCTTGTTTCTGGTACCTTGTTAGGATTATTTCTAAAATGGATGCAAGTATTAACTGGCATCAAGGTATACGTCCTGTTATTGAATGTGGATTTCATCCCTGGGTTCGGTAATAAAGACCTGCCTGAATGGATGGAATTTTTGTTCCACTTGGTTATTTCATGTGTGATCGGGGTAGTGTTCGTGTATATGATGGAGAGGCTGAAAGTTTCTAGTAGTGGCTCTTGGCTTCTCTCCCTTGTGCTGACAGTCCCGACTGTGTTTCTGTATTTCCCTCTTTCGTACCTGGCAATTAAAGATGTACCCGGTCTAATGTATGGAGAGGCAATTTTCTTATGGACAGCTGGACATATCCTCTACGCTCTGTCTTTACCCCCACTATATCATCTATCTTCTGCACGAGGTCCATCCACATAACGAAAAAAGCTGTAGTCTCATCCATTTGAGACTACAGCTTTTTTCAGCTTAAAACGTGCCTTTTTTCTTCTCGTTCGTTAGTCGAATCTTATAGATCACTAAGATAAGAGCTGCAACGACCAGACCTTCTGCTACTGGTAAAAAGATACCCAGAAACGTTAATACGGTACATCCCAGAATAAGAAAAGAATAAATCAATATTGATTTCATCACCGGCAGTTTCTTCGCAAAACCGAGCTTATATACTAAGATTGAGAGCCCTACTATGGTTATATAAAGCAACCACATACCCATTTCCGCGTTCTGATCAACACGATAAAGGGATGCGAAAAAGGACAAACGCTCAGTTACATCCATTTCCTACTCCCCCTCACTTAGTTTATTGTGACACCTTGCTCTTCTTTTCTGCTCTTTCACGTTCATTCTTATCAAGAATCTTTTTACGAAGACGGATCGATTCAGGAGTTACCTCACAATATTCATCATCGTTTAGATATTCAAGAGATTCTTCTAAAGTCATGATTCTTGCCTTTTTAATGGTTACGGTTTGATCCTTGTTAGCCGAACGAACGTTTGTCGCTTGTTTAAGCTTTGTGATATTAACGGTAATATCATTTTCTCTTGTATGTTCCCCAACGATCATTCCACCATAAATTTCTGTACCGGATTCAACGAAGATAATACCACGATCTTCCACTTGCATGATTCCGTATTGTGATGCTTTCCCAGTTTCCATAGAAACAAGTACACCTTGACGACGTCCGCCAACGCGTCCTTTTTGCAGGGGCTGATAGCCGTCGAATGTGTGGTTGATGATTCCATATCCACGAGTAAGAGTCATAAACTCCGTTGAATAACCGATTAATCCACGTGCAGGAACCATAAACATTAAACGGACCTGTCCGTTACCGTTGTTTACCATATCCAGCATTTCGCCTTTACGTTGACCAAGTGATTCGATTACCCCACCCATGTATTCTTCAGGGATGTCGATTTGAACACGTTCTACAGGCTCACTCTTCACGCCATCGACTTCTTTAATGATAACCTGTGGTTTAGATACCTGTAATTCGTAGCCTTCACGACGCATGTTTTCAATGAGGATGGAAAGGTGAAGCTCTCCACGACCTGAAACCGTCCATGCATCAGGTGAATCTGTTGGTTCAACACGTAAACTTACATCCGTTTGAAGCTGAGCCAATAAACGTTCTTCAATTTTTCTTGAAGTAACAAATTTACCTTCTCTACCCGCAAATGGACTGTTGTTCACCAAGAATGTCATTTGAAGTGTAGGCTCGTCAATACGAAGAACAGGAAGTTGATCCTGATGTTCAACAGGACAAACCGTTTCACCGACATTAATATCTTCCATTCCGGAAACAGCGATTAAATCACCCGCTTTTGCTTCTTGGATTTCTTCACGTTTTAATCCGAAGAAACCGAAGATTTTTGTTACACGGAATTGTTTAACAGAGCCGTCAAGCTTCATTAATGCTACCTGTTGGCCAACCTTCATTGTCCCTCTGAATACACGTCCGATTCCGATTCGACCAACGTAATCATTGTAATCGAGCAATGCAACTTGGAATTGCAGTGGATCTTCAGAGTTGTCTACTGGTGCAGGAATATGCTCAATGATTGAATCATATAAACACTGCATGTTTTCGTCTTGTTTTTCCGGATCCGGATCTGTACTTGCTGTACCGTTGATAGCTGAAGCATAGACAACCGGGAATTCAAGCTGTTCATCATTTGCATCCAGTTCAATGAATAATTCCAGAACTTCATCGATTACTTCTTCCGGACGTGCTGAAGGCTTGTCAATTTTATTTACAACTACGATAGGTGTAAGGTTTTGCTCAAGTGCTTTCTTAAGGACGAAACGAGTCTGAGGCATACAGCCTTCATACGCATCTACTACTAGTAAAACACCATCTACCATTTTCATGATACGTTCAACTTCTCCACCGAAGTCAGCATGTCCTGGTGTATCAAGAATGTTGATACGAGAATCTTTATATTGAATCGCCGTATTTTTCGCTAAGATTGTAATACCGCGTTCTCTTTCCAAATCATTTGAATCCATCGCGCGTTCAGAAACTGTTTCATTTTCGCGGAAGATTCCAGATTGCTTTAAAAGCTCGTCTACTAATGTCGTTTTCCCGTGGTCAACGTGAGCAATAATAGCAATATTTCTAAGGTCATTTCTTAATTTCATATTTCCACTCCTGAATATTGGATTTCTTTATACTATTAAAGATAATATATTTCAGTTCAACTAGACCATTATATCACAGCATATAGAAAAGCCCTAATAAATATTTCATAAAGCCTTTTCTTCCCACTAAAAGTTTCCATAGTAAATTCAATCACATCGAGATACCTCTTTGTCTACTCTACCCATTGCACATTATCGAATTGATAGGTAAAATTTAATTGGAAGAGCTATTATGGTTTTAATCTAAAGAGGAAAATGATTTTTTTCATTTTATTTGGAGGTTTTTTCTTGGGGAATATTAAATGGATTTTTGTATTATTTTCTATATTAGCGGCTGTTTCTCTTATGGGAATCGCAATTTCAATCAGTTTACAAAGCATCCTGCTTGCTATTGTCAGCTTCATTTTTCTATTTATAGTGATGGGATTCGGTTTCAAGACAAAGAAGAAATATCGTGATGAAGGACGATTGTAGATTAAAAAGGGGAGACGAAGCAATGAAATTGCCCGTCTCCCTTCTTTATTTCTTTCGTTCAAGATAGTCAGTCAAGATGGTTTGGTGCAGTCCGGGTTTTCCTACAAACAGCGAGCTTTTATTCAACGGATTCAGGGTTTCCCCATTAAGATCAGTTACAATTCCCCCAACCTCTTCAATCATAATTTTCCCAGCTGCAAAATCCCATGGAGCCAGGCGCATTGTTAAGTAAGCATCCAGTCTACCTGAAGCGACATAAGCCAATTCAATGGCAGCTGATCCATAGGACCGCGTTCCCCTGACATCCTTCACGAGTGGTTCAAGAATTGTTCGGTCAATCCGTTTATTCTCAGTCACCCACAGTGCATTTAAAGCTACAATGGCATCTTGAACCGGAACTGGATCAAGCTCCGGCAGCTTCACATCATTCATATAAGCTCCGTTTCCTTTATTTGCAAAATATAGCTCATCATGGACGACATCATATATGTATCCCAATTTACCTTCTTCTCCATCGTAGATGCCGATAGAGATGGCAAAATTTCGTTGTTGATGAACAAAATTCATCGTTCCATCGATCGGGTCGATTATCCATGTGATACCTGATAACTCCTTAAAGTCATCGCCATATCCTTCTTCACCGAGGATTTGGTGATCCGGGTACGTATTACGGATATTTTCAGTAAAGAAATGCTCTGTCGCTTCATCCATATCGGTTACCAAATCGTTTCGATTCGACTTCGTTTTAATATTCAACTCTGTCTTGAATGATTGACGAATTCTTTCTCCGGCTTCCCTTATCCACGATCTAACATTGTGATCTAATTCCGTCCAATTTGTCATTGATCATTAGCCTCCAATTTATGTAACGAAAATCTTATTACTAATATGGTCGTTTTCATTAAATCCGACTCATAATCATCCTTTAAACAAGAGCCGAAATATACTACTACTCCCTTAGCTAAATAGCTTAATGGAAATTAAAGGCTGTTTCAAGTTATTCACCTTGTCGTCTACTGCAGTATTAGACTGATCATAATCACAGGGCTTTATTAATACCCACAAAAAAGCGAACTCTCTATGCCTATGAGCTCGCCGTTCAACAGTTGAATTTTGACAATATACTTTATACCCACTAGAAAGGATTAAAGCTTTATAAGGCCTTCATTTTCATTAGTTCTTCCCGAATACTCATGAGTTTCTGTTTGGACTTGGTCTGGGTTTCTTTATTCTTCATTTGAATTGCTTCGAACAATACAGCTAATTCATAATCCATTTCAAGTCTTAATACATTCATTCTTTGCTGCTGGACATCACGTTTTTTAGAAGTGTTCATTACTTGTTTCATGGCCATACACCCCTTCCGAGTTTTCAATTTATCTGATTGTTCTGATAATATTTACTACATGTTATGAAGTATCATCCAATCTTGTAACTAAAATGTGCAGTCACCCATAGATAAATCAATTCACTACAAGCTTGTACCTCATTATGTTAAGATATTGGTGGTTATAAGGAGGATACAACATGAAATTTAATGGTTTCACACAAGAAGATTTCCAAGTTTTCACGATTAATGGGTTAGAAGATCGAATGACTGCCATCCAAGAACAGATCAGACCTAAACTTGATTATTTAGGCGATCATTTCGCACCCACTTTAAGCGCCTTAACAGGAACGGAGATGTTTTATCATGTGGCTAAACATGCACGTCGATCGGTTAACCCTCCTGATGATACCTGGGTTGCGTTCGCGAACAATAAACGGGGTTATAAAAAACATCCACATTTTCAGATAGGTTTATGGGAAACCCATGTTTTTATCTGGTTCGCTATGATCTATGAAGCTCCAAATAAAGTTGAATTCGGTAAAAAAGTTGAAGAAAATGCAGTTAAGATAAGATCAATGATTCCAGGTCACTTTGTTTGGTCCGGAGATCATACAAAGCCGGATGCCACTACTTTTTCTTCCATGTCACAAGATGAATTCATCGCTTTAAGTGAAAGAGTACAGAATGTTAAAAAAGCTGAGCTTCTATGCGGACTTCATCTGGACCGGGATATAGCTGT
Organism: Rossellomorea sp. NRS-1567; assembly: GCF_050467885.1. Taxonomy (NCBI): domain Bacteria; kingdom Bacillati; phylum Bacillota; class Bacilli; order Caryophanales; family Bacillaceae; genus Rossellomorea; species Rossellomorea sp. NRS-1567. Next base: position 38,909 of record NZ_JBITPL010000002.1, read on the forward strand.
CAAGCTGAATGGTGATGAATTTATCCAAGAAGTTAACAGTGCCTTTGAAACACTTTTACCCCTTTATAAAATGAACTAAACCATATCACCGTTGGGAAAAATGCAGAAAGAACGACTGCCAAAAATGGCAGTCGTTCTATTGGTTTAGTTCATTGAAATTTTGTCAGACTCCTGAAGCTCCTTCATCTTCTTTACCACACGATAGGAGGAATAGCCACTGGATTCTTCAAATTCATTGCATATTCTCTTTTCATCTGCTTTACCGGGGACGATTTCTTTAAAACGCTTATACCGATTCATAAGGTCATCTCTAGAGACACCTTTTTCATAAGCTTTCTCGATTGCTTCGAAAAAGGCAATAACGTCGATGACTTCTTCTGTTGACCAGTCTATATCAAAAGGATATTGATATTCCATTGTTTACAACAACTCCTTGAATGATGATGTATTAATTCCATTTCTTCCGGATGCCCTCTGCTTGAGAGATCATTCGTTGAATGAGATCTTTAACCGATGGGACGTCATTGATCAACCCCATCACTTGTCCTGCCCACGCAAACCCTCCGTCTACTTCCCCATCGTAAATGAATCGTTTATTGGCTTCACCGCTTATGTATGCTTTTAATCCTTCATAGCCAGCGTTCGATGTTTCAGCAGCCAGTATCTGTTTGGTCCAAGAGTTTGAAATGGCCCTTGCCGGTGCCCCCAAAGATCGTTTGATGACTACTGTACCATTCTCGTCCCCTTCAATCAAGGTACGCTTATAAACTTCAGAAGCATGTACACATTCCTTTGTAGCAATAAATCTCGTACCCATCTCAACTCCCTCTGCACCAAAGCTGAGAGCAGCCATCAATCCCCTTCCGTCTCCAACGCCTCCGGAAGCAATGACCGGAATGGAAACGGCATCCACCACTCCGGGAATCAAGACGAATGTACCAATATCATCTTTCCCCAGGTGACCTCCTCCTTCTTGACCAACAACCATCACTGCATCCGCACCCAGCTCTTCCGCTTTGATTGCCTGTCTTTTCGAGGCGACCAATACAAGCTTAACTATGTCCATTCCCTGGAGTTGCTGAAACAGGGGAGTCGGGTTCCCTCCTGTAACGGAAACGACCGGCACCTTCTCTTCAATGGCAACGTCAACAAACTCGCTAAAGGGGCGTCCATTTTGACCTATGGCAAAGTTCACCCCGAAAGGTTGATCTGTTAATGACCTTACCTTTAGAATTTCTTCTCGTAACTGTTCAGGATTGTCTAAAGACATGGCAGTGATCTGGCCAAGACCACCCGCATTCGACACCGCCGCTGCCAGCTCTGCATACGCCAGATGTGCAAGCCCTCCTTGTATAATTGGATATTGAATGTTTAATAACTCTGTTACCCTCGTATTCCAATTCAATTGAATCCCTCCATTCACTGAACTATTCTCGGTAAAGGAGGGAAAATCCTTTTCTTGATGGGACCATAATAAAAAAGAGTTACTGAAAGACAGTAATATATGATCAATGGCGGTAAAAAATAAAATAACAATGGATGGGCACATGCCACTATGCAAAGATTTTCTTAAGTGCTATAATTCATTTGTTTGTTGAAAATATAGTGAGAAAAGTTATGAAATCATGAGCAAGATCCTATATAATAATAACTTTAGCGTGGCTATTAAAATTGCTATTAAGAATATAAAGAGGTGTTGAATGAATTGTCTCAGAATGAAACGCCGTTATTTTCCGGCTTAATTGAACATAGTAAAAAAAATCCCGTCCAATTTCACATTCCCGGTCATAAAAAAGGTGCAGGTATGGATCCTGAGTTTAAGGATTTTATTGGAGTAAATGCCCTTTCCATCGATTTGATTAACATTGGTCCTTTAGATGATTTACATCAGCCTAAGGGGATGATAAAAAAAGCTCAGGACCTTGCAGCCGAAGCGTTTGGTGCCGATCATACCTTTTTCTCTGTACAAGGAACGAGTGGTGCCATCATGACAATGGTCATGAGTGTATGTGGGCCCGGAGACAAGATCATCGTTCCCAGGAACGTCCATAAATCCGTTATGTCCGCCATTGTATTCTCAGGAGCCACACCGATCTTTATCCACCCGGATATTGATGAAGACCTGGGAATCTCTCACGGAATCACAACAGATGCCGTAGCAAAAGCATTGGAACAAAATCCGGATGCCAAAGGTGTTCTGGTCATCAATCCAACTTATTTCGGAATTTCTGCAGATCTCAAAAAGATTGTAGAAATCGCTCACTCGTATAATGTTCCAGTACTTGTGGATGAAGCTCATGGCGTTCATATACATTTCCATGACGAGCTCCCCCTTTCAGCAATGCAGGCAGGTGCAGATTTAGCGGCTACCAGCGTACACAAACTTGGCGGTTCTATGACTCAGAGCTCAGTCCTTAATATGAAAGAAGGACTTGTTTCATCGAAACGGGTACAAACGATTTTAAGTATGTTGACGACCACTTCGACTTCCTACTTATTACTGGCTTCCCTCGATGTTGCCAGAAAACGTCTTGCAACTGAAGGTCGTGAGCTCATCACCAAGACGATTGAACTGTCACAGGATATAAGAAGACAGATCAACGAAATTGGCGGTTTATACTGTGTAGGAGAAGAGATCCTTGGAACGAAAGCCACCTATGCCTACGATCCAACAAAGTTGATTGTGTCTGTGAAAGATTTAGGGATCAGTGGATTTGATGCTGAGAAGTGGCTTCGGGAAGCTCATAACATTGAGGTTGAGATGTCTGATCTTTATAACATCCTTTGCATCATCACTCCTGGTGACACCGAGGTTGAGGGAAATCAGTTGGTCATGGCTTTAAAAGAGCTTGTGACGAGTCTCAAGAAACAGGGAGAAATGATACCTGTTAAAGTCATGCTCCCTGATATACCTGTTCTCTCCATTACTCCCCGGGATGCTTTTTACGCAGATACGGAGGTCATTCCGATTGATGAATCCGTCGGGAGGACAATCGCTGAATTCATTATGGTTTATCCTCCGGGAATTCCGATTTTCATTCCTGGTGAAATCATCACACAGGAAAACATCAACTATATTAAAACCAATATAGAAGCAGGTCTTCCTGTACAGGGACCTGAAGATTATGATTTACGTCACTTGAGAGTCATTAAAGAGCATAGAGCGATCAGGTAACAAAAAAAGGATGAAGAAGGCCCCACCCTTCTTCATCCTTTTATTTATAAGAACCCCTTTAAGATACTTACACTCCCTGCTCCCCTTGGCAGGTAGGTATCAGTCGTCTAATTCTTTATCGTCGTTGCAATCACAGCAGTTAGAGAATAAAACAGAAACCTTCTCATCCTCATAGTGATCGATAGTGTTAAGGCATGATTGACATACAATTGTTCCCATCTTTTTTCCTCTCCTTCACGTTGTTTTTTGTAAACGCTTTATCTTATCTGTTTCTATAATAATATAACACATTTAAAATATCAAGCCTAATTTGTATAACATATTTAACTTTTTATCCTCTTAATCAATCATACTATTAAACATTAAACTATATGTAAGTGTTTTCATTAACATACCTGATTTTTAATTGATTTTTTTGCTCAACAGCCTTTGGATGGTGAAGAGCAAATAAAAAAAACTGCGCGAAAGAAGGCTTCTTTCACGCAGTTTATTAGCATTATTCAACGGTCTTGATTCTATTTGGATCCAAAGTTTCATACCCCTTATCCCGCAGGCCCTTTACAATATCGGATAAACCCTCGCTCGTCCACGTGCGATCATGCATGAGCAGGTTTGCCCCATCATTCAGGTAAGGGCTGTTAACCATAATATCGGTGATTGCTTCTTTGTTCTGATATTGCTTTTCCCAATCATATCCATATGTCCAGTTCATTAGTGACATCTTTTCTTCTGCTGCAATTTGTCGGCTATAGTCAGTATTCTGACCAAATGGAGCCCTGAAGAATTTAGGTCGTTCCCCAATGATGGATTCAATAAGATCATTCAGTGACACAATTTCTTCTTTTTGTTTTTCAGGAGAGATTTCTTTCAGACTGCTGTGACTAAATGTGTGATTACCAATCGCAAATCCCATATCATGAATCTTTTTTAAAGTCTCTTTTTCTTCTGGTGTATCAAGAAAATGACCATTAACAAAGAAGATAGCCGGAGCATTCAGTGCTTTGAGATCATTTGCCATCTGTAAGGCATGTTGATCCGGTGCATCATCGATCGTAAGGAGGACCACTTTTGGATTTGCATCACCTATAGGATTAATGCTCCAATTGTTTTCATTGATCGTATAGTCCTTTGATTGAACTGCCTCTTCTGATGGCTCAGATGTTTCTTCTTGCTCAGTATCATTTTTTGGTGAAGCGGTACCCTCACTTGTCTTCTTGTTTTCTTTATCCACTTCAGACTGTTCAGGCTTCTTGGCTTCTTCATTGGTGGTTGTTGCTTCACTCGAGCATGCTGTTAATAGTAGTAGAGTTAATCCAGTTGCTAAAATCTTTTTCATGTCTATCACCTTTCCGTATTCACTTTGAATATTTTAACATATTCTTAAGTGAATCTGGGAAAGAATTAAAATATTTCCAGTATATTTTCAAATACTACTTTGAAGGCAAAAAAGCATGTTAAACTGAACGACGTAATAAACAAGGTCAGCTTTCTTGACTGAACGATTTTCTTCGCAGCAATAAACGCCAAGTAAAAAAATATAACAAACATGATCCACTTATATTCTAAATGATCCTTATCGGACATCCATTCAGCTATATAAAAAACACTCCATAAAATCATTTGTACCAAAAAAGCAATATACGATTTCATGTTCATTACATCCTTTAAATGATTTATTTTAAGCTTCCTTCTTTTTATTTACCCCGATTCATGGATTGAAACCTAAAGATTATTTGATAAAGGCAAGGAGCAGCCTTCGATCATCGTATTATTATAGTATATTCTTTTAAGATTACTTTCATTATGTATGTCTTTTCAATTATGTAACATTTCAATGACTTGACCCTTTTATGATTTTTCATATGATAAAATGTGACTGAAGATCAGTACAAAAGTCATTTATTTACAAATCCAAAGTTCATAGCATCGTTTAAGAAAAGAGGATGATGTATGAAACATATACTCGCTTTAGCAATACTAATCATTTCCACGATGTTGTTTTTGACTTCATGTGATTATATTTCTTCGAACAAAGTTGTTTTAGCAGAAGATCAGTTTATAGAAAAACAGGTTATCTTTTTTACCGATGAACGAAACGTTTCTAAAGAAATACCCTACTACGATGCAATCATTGAGCTGAAAAAACAGTACCCTGATAGCCTTAAACGTTTAAAGGTAGTGAGCCTTAATAACGAAGCACCCAATAAAATAGCAGATTCTCCCCCTGCTTCACCGGCAATCGTTGTGGTAGAAAACAATCAGATCATATGTAAAGTGGAAGGCGATATTACTAAAGAAGACATTATAAAACCCGTTTCAAGTGCAATCGAAAGTTGGGAGCAATAATTTTCGTAAAAAAAGGGATTGAAGCAAAAAACGCTTCAATCCCTTTTTTTTAATAGCACCAAATAGTAAAAGGAGTATCCTGGCAAACCGGGATACTCCTTAATTAACTTATATTATTTTACGATGTGAATCGGGCTTCCCATAGCAACTTCTGCTGCTTCCATGGAAATCTCACCTAGTGTTGGGTGAGCATGAATAGTCATTGCAACGTCTTCAGCTGTCATACCGGATTCAATAGCAAGTCCAAGTTCAGCAATCATGTCTGATGCTCCTGCACCAACAATTTGTGCTCCGATAATTAAACCGTCTTCTTTACGAGTTACAAGCTTCATGAAACCATCTGTAGCATTAAGTGCCAATGCACGGCCATTAGCCGCGAATGGGAATTTAGCAGCGATTACTTCGATGCCTTCTTCTTTCGCTTGAGCTTCAGAATAACCTACTGTAGCTAATTCCGGATCTGTGAAGCACACAGCTGGAATACCAAGGTAGTCGATTTCTGCTGGTTCACCAGAGATGACTTCAGCAGCAATTTTACCTTCATAAGAAGCTTTGTGAGCAAGTGGTGGTCCATCTACGATGTCACCGATCGCGAAGATGTTCGGGATGTTCGTGCGGCATTGCTTATCAATTTTGACAACTCCGCGGTCCGTCATCTCGATTCCTACTTCTTCAAGACCGATTTCATCCGTATTCGGGCGACGACCTACCGTTACTAGAACGTAATCAGCTTCAACAGATTTTTCCTCGCCTTTTACTTCATATTTAACGACAACGCCGCTGTCACTTTCTTCAACGCCTTTAGCCATGGCCTTGGTAACAACCTCTACGCCTTTTTTCTTAAGATCTTTTTTCACAATTGCTGTCATTTGCTTTTCGAATCCGCTAAGAATATCGTCAGCACCTTCTAAAATTGTTACTTCTGATCCAAGATTTGCGTAAGCAGTTCCAAGCTCAGTTCCGATGTAACCTCCACCGATTACAACAAGCTTGCTTGGGATCTCTTCTAATGCAAGAGCACCTGTAGAATCAAGTACGCGTTTTGAGAACTTGAAGCTTGGGATTTCAATTGGGCGTGAACCTGTTGCAAGGATCAAGTTGTTGAACTTGTATGTTTGGGCAGAGTTATCATCCATCACACGAAGTGTATTAGCGTCTACAAGATAAGCTTCACCACGAACGATTTCTGCTTTGTTTCCTTTAAGAAGACCTTCAACACCGCCAGTTAATTTCTTAACAACGCCAGCTTTCCACTCTTGAACCTTATCAAAGTTCACTTTTACGTTTTCAGCAACAATACCCATGTCATCAGAATGTTGAGCATTGTGAAAACGGTGACCCGCTGTGATCAAAGCTTTAGATGGGATACAACCAACGTTTAAGCATACTCCACCTAAATTTTCTTTTTCAATGATTGTTACTTTTTGTCCCAGTTGTGCTGCACGGATTGCAGCTACATATCCTCCAGGACCTGAACCGACTACTATCGTATCTGTTTCAATTGGGAAATCTCCTACTACCATTGTATTACGCCTCCATTAATAATAATTCTGGATCGTTCAACAAACGCTTGATATGGTTAAGTGCATGTTGAGCAGTAGCTCCGTCGATCATACGGTGATCGAAGCTCAATGATAATGCTAACACAGGTGCTGCTACAATTTCACCATTTTTAACTACAGGTTTTTCTGCAATACGTCCAACTCCAAGGATCGCAACCTCTGGGTGGTTGATGACCGGAGTAAACCATTGTCCACCGGCAGAACCAATATTAGTGATTGTGCATGAAGCACCTTTCATTTCATCACCAGAAAGTTTACCATCACGAGCTTTTCCAGCTAGTTCGTTAATTTCATTTGAAATTGAGAACATAGATTTACGATCAGCATTCTTCACAACAGGTACTAATAGACCTTTGTCAGTATCTGCAGCGATACCAATGTTGTAATAATGTTTTTGAACGATTTCGCTCGTTGAATCATCAATGGATGTGTTTAGTGCAGGGTATTCACGTAAGGCACTTGTTAATGCTTTAACGATGTAAGGTAAGAACGTTAATTTCACACCTTTTTCAGCTGCAACTTCTTTGAACTTCTTACGGTGAGCCCAAAGTTTCGTTACATCGATTTCGTCCATTAATGTTACGTGAGGAGCTGTATGTTTAGAATTCACCATTGCTTTGGCAATTGCTTTACGCATACCACTCATTTTCTCACGAGTTTCAGGATATTCACCCTCTGGAGCTTTTGGTGCAGCCGCTTTAGAATCAGCTTCTGGTGCTTTTTCTTCTGTTTTCGCTTCTTCAGCAGTTTCAGCCGGCTTAGAATCTCCGCTTAAGAAAGCATCGATATCTTCTTTAACGACACGTCCGTTTTTACCGGAACCGGATACTTGGCGAATTTCCACACCGTTTTCTCTCGCATATTTACGAACGGAAGGCATAGCGATAACACGCTTATTAGGATCAACTTCTGCGTCAGCATTTTGATTTACACCTTCAGATTTCTCTTCGGCAGCTTCTGGTGACGCATCTTTCTTAACATCCCCGCCTTGTTCTGCGGTTCCTTGAACTTGACCTTCTGTTTTCTCGTCAGCTTTAGGAGCTTCTTTCTTCTCTCCATCGTCTCCTTTGAACTGAAGATCTTCGTAACCAGGAGCATCGAACTTAATCAGTGTATCACCTACTACTGCTACAGTACCTTCGTCAACAAGAAGTTCTTCAACTGTTCCTGCTACCGGAGATGGAATTTCTACTACTGCTTTATCATTTTGGACTTCACATAGTACATCGTCTTCTTCAACTTTATCGCCAGGCTTAACAAACCATTTTACGATTTCACCTTCATGAATACCTTCACCAATGTCTGGTAATTTGAATTCGAATGACATGGATTCTACCTCCTGTATTGAATAATGATTAAAAATAGATGAATGTAAACATTATCTCTGTCTAATTTTCTTATATCTATAATTGGAAAAGAGAAGGGTGGAATACCCTTCTGTTTTCATTTAAATATTAAGGAGGAGCGTAAATACTCCTTACCCATTAAAAGTTAAGTACTTTTTTCGCCGTTTCAAGAACATCTTTGTGGTTTGGTAACCAGATTGGCTCCGCTTGGGAGAAAGAGTACACTGTATCAGGCGCCGCTACACGAAGTACCGGGGCTTCGAGGCTAAGAATTGCACGGTCATTGATCTCAGCAACAACGTTCGCTGCAATACCGGCTTGTTTTTGAGCCTCTTGAACAACAATGGCACGATTCGTTTTTTCAACAGATGCCATGATTGTATCGATATCCAGTGGGCTGACTGTACGTAAGTCGATTACTTCAACTGAATGGCCTTCTTTTTCAAGCTCTTCAGCCGCTTTTAATGATTCGTGTACCATAGCTCCGTAAGTGATGATGGAAAGGTCTGTACCTTCACGTTTAACCTCGGCTTTACCAAGTTCGATCGTGTACTCCTCTTCTGGAACCTCTTGACGGAATGAACGGTATAATTTCATATGTTCTAAGAAAATGACAGGGTCATTATCTCGAATGGATGAAATTAATAAACCTTTAGCGTCATAAGGTGTTGATGGAATAACAACTTTCAGACCAGGTTGCTGAGCCATCAATCCTTCTAAGCTGTCCGCATGAAGTTCTGGAGTATGTACTCCACCACCGAATGGGGAACGGATTGTGATTGGAGAAGTATACGTTCCACCTGAACGGTAACGCATACGCGCCATTTGTCCACTTACTGAATCCATTACTTCATATACGAAACCGAAGAATTGGATTTCCGGTACTGGACGGTACCCTTCTAATGCTAAACCGATTGCTAAACCACCGATTCCTGATTCTGCTAGTGGAGTATCGAATACACGGTCTTCACCGAATTCTTTCTGAAGTCCTTCCGTTGCACGGAATACACCACCGTTTAGACCTACGTCCTCACCAAAAACTAAAACGTCTTCGTTGTTGCGTAGCTCTGTGCGCAGTGCATCAGTGATCGCTTGAATCATTGTCATTTGCGCCATGGCTTATTTCGACTCCTTTTCTTTGTAGATTTCTAATTGTTCTTTCAAGTTGTAAGGAAGCTCTTCATACATATTGTTAATGAAATCAGTAACTTTTTGTTTAGGAGTTCCATCTGCTTCTTTAATAGCTTGTTTAATATCTTCTTTCGCTTCTTCGATCACTTCGTTTTCTTTCTCTTCACTCCATAATCCTTTACCTTCCAGGAATTTACGGAAACGCACCAATGGATCTTTCTTTTCCCAGTCTGTATCCATTTCTGAAGTACGGTAACGAGTTGGATCATCACCAGCCATTGTATGTGGTCCATAACGGTAGCAAAGTGTTTCGATCAATGAAGGACCTTCACCATTCACAGCACGATTACGAGCCTCTAATGTAGCTGAATACACGGCTAATGGATCCATTCCATCCACTAATATACCAGGGATACCAGCAGCAACCGCTTTTTGAGCAATTGTACGGCCGGCTGTTTGTTTATCACGCGGTGTTGAGATTGCGAACTGGTTGTTTTGAACAACGAAAATAGCTGGAGCTGCGTACGCACCTGCAAAGTTGATTCCTTCGTAGAAATCACCTTGTGAAGATCCTCCGTCACCTGTATATGTAACGGCAACAGCTTTCTTACCACGTTTCTTAAGACCTAATGCCACCCCGGCAGTTTGGATGTATTGAGCACCGATGATGATTTGAGGTGATAATACATTCACTCCTTCAGGAGGCTGATTCCCTTTAAAGTGTCCACGTGAGAATAAGAATGCTTGAGCTAACGGAAGACCGTGCCAAACGATTTGTGGAACATCACGATATCCAGGCAGGATCCAATCTTCCTTCTCCAAAGCAAAGTGAGAAGCAATTTGTGATGCCTCCTGTCCAGCTGTTGGTGCATAGAAACCTAAACGTCCTTGACGGTTCAGGGAGATTGATCTTTGATCAAGAATACGAGTATAAACCATACGACGCATTAATTCCTGCAGATCCTCATCAGAGATCTCCGGCATTGCGTCTTCGTTTACTACTTCGCCTTCTTCGTTCAAAATTTGGAACATTTCAAACTTGTCTTCAATTTGTTCGAGCGTCTTAACTGCATCGAATTGTGCCTTCTTTGATTTAGAAGCCATCGAAGTCACCTATCCTTTCTTTATACATTTATTTTGGTTTTTTACATACAAAGTTTAGATTACCCAAATTCAGTATGACCTACTACAATACTTGTGGATACACACTATTACTAGTTTTCCACAAATACCAAGAAAGAAAACCCGAAATTACATTCGAGCTTATCTGTATCAGTCATAATTTCACAATGACTAATACAATCCATGAATACCTTTACTAGTTTACAATATAGAAATTCAGGAAGTCAACGACAAAGTATTATTAATTCTTGTTTCCAATTGACCCCGAAAATTATCACTACCAATTATTTTCAAAACTGTATCAATACTCATTCAAACTCTGTTATATATAAACACCTGAAACAACTTCATCTGTTATAGAGTAAGGATGCCCCTAATCTCCTATCTTCCCTGATGATCTTGTGACCTATTAGGAATGAAGATCATTCTTATGGCGTCCAAAGACAAAAAAAGTGATGGACGCGGAAGTTTTCCTCGTCCATCACTTTTTATCATCCTTTATTCTGAATCTTTCACATCAAGCCCGGCGCTCGAATAAAATTTTTGTTTCAGATTATTGAATTCTTCTGTCTTTTTATTATAGTCCTCATTATAATTCACTATTTTTTCATATTGGTCATTAATAGAGGAAATTTGTTTCTCAAGCTCTTCCATTGTAAGTTCTTTCTTTTTGAACATATTATAAAGTTCTTTATCCAGAGATAGAACATCCAGATAAGAAGATGTTAGCTTTTCATGAAGCTGATAACGCTCTTCCATCGTTTTTTTCAGCTTTTCTGCTTCCTTTTTAAGGTCTTGGCTTTCTAACTTATCAACATATTCATCTGCTTTCGCAAACTCTTCCTCGGCTTCACTCATGGACGTACGTTCTTGATCGATGAATTCTTTTCTTTTTTTGATGTTGTCCAGAGCTTCATCGGAAAGCTTTACAATTTGGTCAAACTCTTTCATCCCAAGATCCATAATCTTAGTGTAAATCTCTTTTTCTTTTTCTTCTAATTCTTGAAGAGGTTTTTGAACTTCAACATATTGACCTTCTTTAGATACTGTTTCTTCAAGAACATTATACATATTCTCTTCGGGTGAAGAACCACCGACACAGCCCATTAGTACAAAGATAGCGGCTCCTAAAATGAAAGCAAAACGAAATTTCGACACAACTAGATCCCCCTTAACTATTTACCACCTTCTACTATATCTATGTCTACAACATTTGACAATAGGGATTTACAACTGTGGAAAAAAATGTCGATTAGCCTATTCTTCCTATTAAAATGAATATGTCATTTACTCGGTGAGTATTCCACCTTATAATAAATCTCATTCATTAACTTTTCCGGAGTAAAATGATAGACTATTATCATACATAATAGATAATTTTAATGAATAAAGTAGAGAAGTGATTGATCATCCGGCCCTGTCTGTAAGTGTTCTTTAAAGACATGTTACGCCTTTTCATTCATATCTCTACCGTACCTGAGGAGGAAAATCAATGATTACGATGAATGACATCATCCGTGAAGGTCACCCTACATTAACAATGGTGGCAAAGGAAGTGGCTATCCCGCCATCACAAGAAGATCAGGAAACATTAAGAAGCTTGTTAGAGTATGTAGTAAATAGCCAAAATCCTGAAACGGCAAATAAGTATGGGCTTAGACCGGGGATTGGTCTTGCTGCACCTCAAATCAATACTTCTAAGCGGATGTTAGCTGTGAATGTGACTGACAATCAAGGTAAACTATACAGCTATGCTCTATTTAACCCGAAGATTATCAGCCACTCAATCGAGAAAGCTTATTTAACATCAGGTGAAGGATGCTTGTCAGTAGACCGAAATGTCCCCGGATTTGTTCCCCGTTATGCCAGAGTGACGGTTAAAGGCTGGGATGTTGATGGAGACGAAGTGAAGCTGCGTTTAAAGGGACTCCCATCCATCGTGTTCCAACACGAAATCGATCATTTGAATGGGATCATGTTCTACGACCATATCAATCCGAATAATCCTTTCGAGCCGATCCCGGATGCGATTGCCATAGAAAGATAATATAAAAAGACTTCTTCCCGTCTTCAGAAGAAGTCTTTTTTGTTATTCATTATATTAATTCAAGTTCCTTCAAACCATGATATATTCCATCGTCATCGACGTGTTTCGTAATCAAATCTGCATGTTTTTGTACTTCTTGCACAGCATTCCCCATGGCAACACCGGTACCGACGGATTGAATCATTTCAATATCATTTAATCCATCTCCAAACGCATATACATCTTCCATTTTAAAACCGAGCTTCGCGATCATCTTTTTGATGCCTTCTGCTTTCGAACCACCTTTTGGCAGGATATCCATAGAAAATTGATGCCAGCGTATGAACGTGAAGTCATTGTATTTCTCCCGGTAAAAGCTCTCATCTTCCTTTGTACAAAATAACAAGGATTGATAAATATCTCTATCCTTATAAAAATCCGGAGCATAATCGGGATGTGGAAATTTCAAACTTCCCATACTCTCTTCTATATATTTATGATGTTTCAGGTTTGACTTCATCGTTTGATGATTTAAGTGAACCACCGGATGCTCATTTGTATACGCATCCTCGAGTAACTCTTCTAACTTTTCGATTTTTAATGGGTTTGTGTAGATTACCTCATTTTCAAAAACCACATACTGCCCATTAAAGGAAACAAAGGACTCGATTCCTAATTCTTCCCTCAGGCTCTCATACATGAATGGAGCCCTGCCAGTTGCAATGGCTACATAAGTACCGTTGGATTGTAATGTTTGGATGGCTTCTTTCGTTGCTTGAGGCAGCTTCTTATCGTGGTCAAGCAGTGTACCATCTATATCGAAGAAAACTATTTTAGACATATCTGATCTCCTTTTCATACGTAATCGATCATCTGTTTTACCCGTTGTTTAAAGTAATCCTTTGCGGCATAAATGTCAATGAATGAGTATAGACGCTTCCTTTTACCAAACTTAACCATGTAAGAGATTCAATAAATTCCGTACAATATAAGTAAGACAACAGAGACTTCGGTATTATCTTTCCTTTACTTCAAAGGAAAATCTCGGTAAACTATTGATAAGGAGTGATCCACCATGTTAAAAAAGCTCAGAAAGAAGCTTTTAAAACAGTGGAAAGAATTGCTTAGAAAAAAAACGATTGCATAGTATTTCATGCTGCCGGACGAACTTAAGCAGTCACACTACTAAAATACATGCAATTCGGCTATACTGTCATACGTTTACACAAATAATAAGGGACTGATGCCACTAGTGAGCTTTTTCGTCTCCATTGGTTCAGTCCCTCTTCTCTATTTTTGTAATGTTTTAATGAAGGATTCTCTCAAAAACTTTATTTACACGAAAGAATCCTTTATAATTTATAGCATACATAAACAAGATGATTAATCCCTACATAAATGATAGGGTCATTTAGAAGAGTTAGAGTGAGGACCGTCCTCTATGGTGAATTCTCGTGAAGGATAGATTTCACTCGCCTTTCGTTCATATCGAAAGGTCGCCCTGTGTTAAGGAAATGATTCATGGATCAATCGTTTTTTTACCACAGGGCGTAAATGAGCCATATATGAACATAGTAACTGTTCAGACCATAATGGTATATCTATACCTATTAGCAGGGAAGCTAGCCCTCTAATGTCCAGCTCCAGCGTCAAGCCCTATTCGTCATGCCATATCCCTCAAGCGGAGACTGGTATTATGCCTATAGGTGCCTAGACGCCGCTTATGTTATGTTAGTTGATAACTTTTTTATCATAGATGAAAGTTAGATTTTTTGAAAACGGATAAGGAGAGAGAAAAGACATGATTTTTAAAGTATTTTATCAAGAAAGTAAAGCAGAAGTGCCTGTTCGCGAATGCACTCAATCTCTTTACATGGAAGCAGATTCAGAACGTGAAGTACGTCTGAAATTAAAAGACAAACCGTATAACATTGAATTCGTACAAAAGCTAGAGGGCGCTTTTTTAGAGTATGAAGAAAACCATCATTCTTTCGAGTTGGAGCAATAATCCATGAAATTTGTCAAGAATGACCAAACCGCAGTATTTGCCCTTGGCGGTTTAGGTGAAATCGGTAAAAACACATACGGCGTACAATTTCAAGACGAAATCATCCTGATCGATGCGGGAATCAAGTTCCCTGAAGACGAACTTCTCGGTATCGATTACGTAATCCCGGACTATACGTACCTGGTGAAGAATGCGGATAAAATCAAAGGCCTTTTCGTGACACACGGACACGAAGACCATATTGGTGGAATCCCCTATTTACTGCGCGAATTAAACATCCCGATATACGGCGGGAAGCTCGCACTGGGACTTATTAAAAACAAGCTTGAAGAGCACGGTCTATTAAGAAATGCGAAACTAAATGTCATTCAAGAAGATGACATCATTAAATTCCGCAAGACGTCCGTAACCTTCTTCAGAACGACTCACAGTATTCCGGATTCATACGGAATTGTTGTGAAAACACCACCTGGTAATGTTGTACACACAGGTGACTTTAAATTTGATTTCACGCCGGTTGGCGAGCCCGCGAACTTAACCAAAATGGCTGAAATCGGAAAAGAAGGCGTACTTTGTCTTCTATCTGATAGTACGAACGCTGAAGTTCCAAACTTCACAATGTCGGAACGTAAAGTCGGAGAAAGCATCAATGACATTTTCCGCAAAGTGGACGGTCGTGTCATATTCGCTACTTTCGCATCTAATATTCACCGTCTTCAACAAGTGGTGGAAGCAGCTGTCTTTCATAATAGAAAAGTCGCTGTTTTCGGAAGAAGCATGGAAGCGGCCATTACGATCGGTCAAGAATTAGGGTATATTAACGCCCCTAAAGATACATTCATTGAACATAACCAAATAAATCGATTACCTGCGAATGAAGTCGCGATATTATGTACAGGTTCCCAAGGTGAACCAATGGCTGCATTATCCAGAATCGCAAACGGTACTCACCGTCAGATTCAGATCCAGCCCGGGGATACCGTTGTATTCTCTTCTTCACCGATCCCTGGAAATACGATCAGTGTAAACCGCACAATCAACCTATTATACCGTGCTGGAGCAGAAGTCATTCATGGACCATTAAGTGATATCCATACATCTGGTCATGGTGGACAACAGGAAATGAAGTTAATGCTCCGCCTGATGAATCCAACCTTCTTTATGCCGATACATGGTGAATTCCGCATGCAGAAGATGCACGCTCAGCTTGGTGTAGACTGTGGAGTACAGCCTGAAAACTGCTTCATAATGGACAATGGTGAAGTTCTTGCATTAAGCAATGACTCCGCACAAGTAGCTGGAAAAATCCCTTCAGGAAACGTCTATATCGACGGAAGCGGTATAGGTGATATCGGTAATATCGTACTTCGCGATCGCCGTATCCTTTCAGAAGAAGGCTTAGTCATCGTCGTTGTAAGCATCGACATGAAAGATTTCAAGATTGCTTCCGGCCCGGACCTGATTTCAAGAGGATTTGTGTACATGCGAGAATCAGGTGACCTTATAAATGAAGCACAAACGCTTATTTCTAAACATCTGAACAAAGTTCTTGAGAGAAGAACTTCTCAATGGTCAGAAATCAAAAATGAAATCACAGATACACTGGCTCCATTCTTATATGAAAAAACAAAACGACGTCCTATGATTTTACCAATCATCATGGAAGTCTGATCTATCAAAAAAGAGGCTGACCCGATAAAAAGGTCAGCCTCTTCTTTATGATTATAAAACCTTCTTTTCAAAACGATTAATATCCGTATCTGCACCGATTACAATCAGGATATCACCTTCACGAATTTGTTCATCGGCTTGTGGAGACACAATAATATCCTTTTGTCTCTTAATCGCCACGATATTGATCCCGAATTGAGCACGGATATCCAAATCAATTAAAGAATTCCCACTCAGATGTTCATTCGCCACAATCTCTACGATGGAGTGTTCATCCGACAGTTCCAGGTAATCCAATACATTATTCGAAACGATATTATGAGCAATCCTTCTTCCCATATCGCGTTCTGGATGAACGACTTGGTTCGCACCTATTTTCCGCAATACTTTTTCATGATAATCATTTTGAGCCTTAACGGTAATTTTTTTCACACCGATTTCTTTCATCATCAAGGTGGTTAAGATACTGGATTGGATATCGTCTCCAATAGCCACGATGACGTGATCAAAATTTCTGATTCCCAGGCTTTTTAAGACGGATTCATCCGTTGCATCTGCCACTACCGCATGAGAAGCAATGGAAGAGAATTCATTTACTTTATCTTCATCCTGATCAATCGCCATAACCTCCATGCCTTGATCTGATAATGAACGGACAATACTGCCTCCAAATCGTCCTAAACCAACAACCACAAACTCTTTTTTCACCATACATCCCCCCGCACTCTCTATATCCTTTATTTTAGCATAAAAAAAAGGAGAAAATGAAATTTCTCCCTGTTGTACTCTGTATTAAATTTAGATGGGATTTGTAGATCGATCACTTCTTGCCTTTAATATAATCTGCATCAAATAAAAACAGCCTCATTAACAGATATAGAGATGGAATCAATAATAGCAACCCTGCTATGAAGACGATGACCAGGGCCATTCCCATCGTTGGATTCGTCACACTTGTTTCAATCGTAATAAACGGTTTAAGAATATAAGGTAAATGCGATGCACCATAGCCAAAAAAGGCAAAGAAGAATTGCAGCATAACCAATATAAATGCCGTTCCAAAATTCTTACGCATGTATATCATTAGCGATGCACCAAAGAAGCAAAGAAGTGACAACCCAAACATCCACCAAATATCAATCGCCTTCGCAAAATGCTCTGCATTATGCTCTCTCAACGATACAAATACTAATAAACTTGCGAGAATCGTAGGTGCACTCCAAAACAGGGAAAACGTTCTTAATTCCTCCCTGGAATCCATATCTCCTGCACGGTTTGCATAATAGGTTAGAAATGTCGCACTGATAAATAACACCGACACAATGGAGAGGGCGACTACACTCCATGAATACGGGCTGGTAAAGAGTTCCTTGGCGAGGAAGATCACCTTATCCCCCTGTTCTTCCAGAAATCCACCTTCTGAAATGGTTAAAGCCGTTGATAAGGAAGCAGGAATTAATAACCCCGTCGCCCCATATAAAAACAGATATACGATATTGTCCTTTGACCCGTAATTCCCGAAAGCATAGAAGCTCCCTCTTATGGCTAATAAAATGATGGCGATACTTCCCGGAAGTAATAATGCCGTTCCATAATAATAGGCTGTGTCAGGAAAGAATCCGACAAGACCCACAAAGAAAAAGACAAAAAAGACGTTGGTTACTTCCCATACCGGAGAAAGGTATCTGCTAATCAACACGTTCAATGTATGCTCCTTGCCTTTCAATCTTCCATAAAAGGCGAAGAATCCGGCTCCAAAATCAATCGAAGCTACTATCAGGTAACCATAAAGGAAAATCCACAATACGGTAATCCCCACAAATTCCAAACTCATACCCATTCCTCCCTTAAAGCTTGAAACCCCTTCTTCTCAGGCCACCTGAAAAGAAGGAGTACTTTTATATCTGCTTAACTCGCTTTCTTAGGAAAACGTTGTTCTAATTCCGCCTCTGCAGGCTTGTCTTTAAACATTTTAATCAATACAACCACACATAGCACACCCAGAAGGATATAGAGGCCTACAAACAATGCAAACGTCAAGCCTACTCCATCGGCTTTCGTTGCCGCATCCGCCACTTTCATATACCCTCTCATAATCCATGGCTGTCGACCCACCTCGGCATAAATCCATCCGAATTCGATTGCCAGCATCGCCAGTGGTCCACTCGCTACAATTCCCCATAACAACGGTTTATTCCATTCATTCCGCTTCTTCCACTTCCAGAATAAAACAAATGCTGCAGAAATAAAGATACTGTAGAACCCAATTGATACCATCAGGTCAAACATATAGTGAACCCATAAAGGCGGCCGCTCATCTTCAGGAAATTCATTCAAACCTATAACCTCTGTCTCAAAAGAACTCCCGGCCAGGAAACTTAAGAATCCAGGTAAGCGGATCTCATTATGGACCTCATTATTTTCATCCAGCGTTCCGAATACGATTAGGTCAGCATTCTCTTCCGTTTCAAAATGCCATTCCGCTGCTGCAAGCTTTTCGGGCTGATACTCGGCAAGAAATTTAGCCGATAAGTCCCCTGCCAGAGCAGTGGCAAAAGCGAAAATCAAAGCAGAAACCATCGTTAAACGCAGGGCTTTCTTATGATATTCCCCGCCTTTTTTACGAAGAATCGCGAATGCCGTAATCGCCGCCAACACTAAAGCCGACGTCAAATAGGCAGTCGTCAACACGTGAAACACTTTCGTAGGCGTCGCAGGATTCAGCATCGCAGCAATCGGGTCGATATTAATCGCTTTCCCATCCTCTAATTCAAATCCTTGAGGAGTGTTCATAAACGCATTCACCGTTGTAATAAACAGCGCTGAAGCCGAAGAACCAATCATAACCGGAATCGTCAACAGCCAGTGAATCCACTTATTCTTAAAGCGGTCCCAAGTATAAAGATAGATTCCTAAAAAGATAGCCTCAAAGAAAAACGCAAAAGTTTCCATAAATAATGGCAGTGCAATTACCTGTCCGGCCACCTGCATAAACGAAGGCCACAATAAGGACAGCTGCAACCCTATGGCTGTACCTGTTACAACCCCCACCGCAACCGTAATCGTAAAACCTCTTGCCCATCTTCTGGCAAGCAAAAGGTAATGAGGATCATTTCGTTTGATTCCCATGAACTCCGCAATGGAAATCATAATCGGCACCCCTACCCCAATCGTCGCAAAAATAATATGGAATGCAAGGGTTGTCGACGTGAGCATTCTGCTCAAAATCACACCATCTAAAACCATTCTATACTCCCCCTACTGATCTACTTACTATCGTAAACAGCTCTTTTCTACTGTTTATCACTTATTGTTCATTATAAAACCTGAAAATGAGTTTGTGATGTGTTGAACATGAATATTTTGTGACGTTTTTCACAAACATCGATTTGTCTTTTATTTTAGAGGTTTTTGGGGTGGTTGGCAATGATGTTGCTTGGGGGGATGGGGCTTGTTTTTCAAGATGGTATTGGTACTAATTTTGACTACGGATTATTGATGAATGAAGTTTTTGGGGAGAGAGTAGATTCGACCTTTTCCTTTACCTTGTAAAGAAAGGTTCATGTTATTTAGTAGAAGATAGGCCACTCTGGAGGATTCAACACCTAAGAACTCTCTTGCTTGTTTGTTGGTAATAATCGGGCTTACAAGGAGTAAGTAATCGTAAATGGCCTGTTGGTGAGCATTCCGGTCAAATACTCCACAATCAGGACAGTACCAAGACCTCATGTTACGTACCATATTGAATCTCTCGCAGCGGGTACACCTAACACCGGGTATGATTCCTTCATGCTGTTGTTTAAATTTAGAATATGGAGCATGCTCCTTCATTAGGGAATTGGCAATCTTTTTAATTTCCTTCATTTCAAGAATTGAATTCGAAACTGAGCAGCTATGTTGAATGGTAAGAAATTTTGCAACGAGATTCTCTATTCTGATAGCCCTACCTAAAGTATCCTTACTCTGACTAGAGGTAGATATTAATGAAGAAGAGTTTGTGAATACAACTAAAAATTCAATTGGGATAATAGGGAGTTTTTTCTTTTGGAGCCATTGTGTGAGGTGTATCTTATATCTATTCGCTTGAGAGAGGGGATTGGGAAAGCCTGTTACTTCTCCCTTAAGAGTCCGGGAAAATTGTTCAAATTGAGTTCCGAATTCCATGGATCCCGCTATATTTTTTATTTCTAAAATCAATATAAAATTTCTAGTGAGAATTAGAGTATCAATTTGAAAGAAACTCTCCCCCATTGGTATACAAAGATCGTTAAGGACGAGCATATGTTGATTATCAATTGTACTCAATTGTCGGTCTACTTTACATTCTCCATGGTAACCTGCCCAAGCCTTGAGCAAGTTTTCTTCAATCTTAGATCTGAGGCTGGATTCTCGGGGTAGTCTCCTTACCAAGGCTTCAAAATAGAGGATAGTTAGGGGGATTTCTCTTACTTTAATGATCAAATTATCATTCCTTTCGAATTTGGTAATAATAGTATTCTACTTTCAAACAAGAATTCCCTTTATTATTGGAAAAATTTCAGTAATGATTTTTTTATCGACCGTTATAGAGATTTATCAACCGTTATTTTGTTTTATCAACCGAAATTTGAATTTATCAACCGTTTTTTCATTATATCAACCTTATTTTCACGATACCGACCGTTCTGCAAATTCTGACAAATCCCGCACCACCACCACCTCCACCACTCCCCTTCCATAAACAAAAGAAAAGAACCCCACACACACCAGTGCAGGGGTCCTCCTAACTTACATCGCATCCAACATTCTGAACTGTGATTTAACCAGCTCATAATAATCACCCTGTTGCTCCATCAGCTCATCGTGGTTACCGGATTCTTTGATTCTTCCATTCTCCAGAACAAAGATATTGTCCGATTCACGAATCGTAGATAGGCGGTGGGCGATGATGATCGCGGTCCGGCCGTTCAACAGTTGTTTCAATGCGTTTTGAATTTTGACTTCTGTTTCTGTATCGATGGATGCTGTCGCTTCATCCAATATGATGATACGGGGGTTCGCCAAGAGTGCTCGAGCGAATGACAGTAATTGTCTTTCACCGACGGATAAAACGTTGCCTCGTTCTTCTACTTCGGTTTCGTAACCATTTGAGAGTTTTTCGATAAATTCATTAGCTCCGATCGCTTCGGCGGCTTTCTTTACTTCTTTGTCCGTAGCATCAGGGCGTCCGAATCGGATGTTATCCATGATCGTTCCCGAGAAGATGAAGGTATCCTGCAGGACGATGCTGATTTGGCTCCGTAAGCTTGAAACCGATGCATCCCTCAGGTTCACCCCATCAATTTTCACTTCACCCTTCGTCGGATCGTAAAAGCGGCTGATCAGGTTGGCGATCGTGGTTTTACCAGATCCGGTATGACCGACTAAGGCGACGGTCTGGCCGGCTTTCATTTCAAGGTTGATGTTTTGGAGTGCTTTTCGTGTGTCATCATAGGAGAATTCTACATTCTCAAACTGTATTCTTCCTTTGATGTCAGTCAGGTTCAGCGCATTTGTTTTTTCATTTACAATCGGCTGTTCATCAAGGAATTCGAAGATACGCTCTGATGAAGCCATTCCGATCAGTAGTTGATTGTATACTTGACCGAGCCTTGAAATGGGTTCCCAGAACATCCCCAGATAGAAGGCGAATGAAACGAATTCTCCCAGTTCCAGTGAGCCGCCTTGGATAAGATGGGCACCGTACCATATGAGGACCGCTGTCCCGATGGCGTTTGTCAGTTCTACCAGCGGGCGGAACATGGCATTTTTCTTTGTGGCCGTTCTCCAGCTATCGAAGTTCTCGGTGTTTACCCCATCGAAGAAGGCCATGTTTTCTTTTTCTTGAGTGAATGATTGAGTAACCCGGATCCCCTGGATGCTTTCATTCAGGTGGGAGTTCAATTTCGATTGCTTGAGACGCACCATTTGCCAGGATCTGCGGATGTTTTTTCGTAAGCTTGTTGAGATAAAGAACATGATTGGCAGAATGACCATGACGGCAAGTGTTAACTCAGGGCTTAACGTAAAGAGAATGACGATGATTCCAATGAGTAGAATGATATCCATCAATAGATTAATAACTCCGTTTGTAAAGAGCTCTTGAAGGGAGTTTATGTCATTCATGATTCGAACCAGGATGGAACCGGCTGATCTCTGATCAAAGAAGCGATGGGATAGCCATTGAACATGGCTGAATAAGTGCTTTCTTAAATCATAAATAACCCCTTGCCCCAGTTGATTCATCCACCTGATCCTGAGCACATTTGCTACGTAGTTCAATACATAGAGCCCTGCGATAATTCCAACGAGTGTAAATAGTAAATTGGAATCCTTCTGCCTGATTGCTTTGTCTAATGTGTATACCCCAATCAGAATAGGTACGATCAACCTTACTGCTGTTGTGATTAGAACGGTAATGATGGATAAGGGCAGAAGTTTTTTAGAATAGGGCTTTAAATACGTTAATAACCGGTAGAGTTGTTCCCAGTTAAACGACTTATCGATCACTTGATCTGTAGAGTAATGGAATCTGCTTAATACACTTTTGTTCACTTTGTATTTCTGACTCAAACCCTCTCACCTACCCTTCCTGAGTTTGTAATATTTTTTTCTGGTCTTTGTATTGGATGTCATAGATTCGTTGATACGGTCCATTATTTTTCAGTAGGAAGTCATGAACTCCCCTCTCTACGATTTTCCCATTTTCCAGTACAAGGATTTCATCTGCATGCTTGAGGGATGAAATCCGATGGGCAATTATAAAGGTCGTTCGATCCGACATGACTTCTTTTAGCGCTCTTTGAATCCTGAATTCAGTTTCCATGTCTACGGCGCTTGTTGCGTCATCAAGGATCAGGATCGATGGATCTGTACAAATCGCACGGGCAATGGCAATCCGCTGCTTTTGACCACCTGAAAGACCTAAGCCTCTTTCACCAAGCCTTGTGTCGTAGCCATCGGGTAATTCTGAAATGAAATCATGGGCTTGTGCCCGTTTTGCTGCTTCCATGATTTCTTCCATGGTTGCTTCCGGCCGTCCATACGATATATTTGCTTTGATGGTTGAGGAGAATAAGAAAGATTCCTGAAGTACGAAACCGATATTTTTTCGAAGTGATTTTAAAGAGTAGTCCTTCAGATCCCGCCCATCGATAAGGATTTCTCCCTCTTCAGGTTCATAGAAACGAGTGATAAGCTGGGTGATACTCGTTTTACCAGAGCCGGTACCTCCGATCAGACCGATGACTTTTCCGGGTTCAGCCTTAAAGGTAATATCCTCGAGGGCAGCTTCATCATGAACGGTGTAATTCAGTGACACGTGCTTGAACTCTACTTCACCATTCATCCGATCGACGTGAAGAACCCCTTGATGATCTTTTATCTCTTCGTCCACTTCAAGAATTTCGAGCAAACGTTCCCCTGATGCTTTCGATTGGGAAAACAGGTTAATCGTAAATCCTAGATTCATGATCGGCCAGATAATGTACCACACTAAACTGTAAAACGCGACCAGCTCTCCAGGTTGAAGATTACCATTCATCACCAGATAACCACCATATGCGAGAAGTGTCACCACACTTACATTTCCCAAAAACTCCATTAACGGAAAGTACTTTGCCCAGATGTCCGAGGTGAAAAGGTATTTATCTTTGTAATCCCCGTTTGATTGGTTGAATTTGTTGATTTGATGATTTTCTCTCGATAATGATTTTACTGTATTGATTCCTGAAATATTTTCTTGAACATTGGTATTCAGTTTTCCGAATGATTTACGGATACCCCTGAAAGCAGGGTGAACCGCTTTATCAAATTTGTATACGGCTATTGCCAGAAATGGTAACGATACTAGGGTAACGAATGTCAACTGAGGTGAATAATAGAACATAACACCAAAGCTTACCGTTACTAAAAGGAAAAAGCGAAGCAGTTCGGAAAAACCAAAGGATAAGAAGAAACGGAATGCTTCTACATCTGCCGTCAACCGGGACATCAGATCACCAGTTTTGGCGTTATCATAGTAACTGAATGGAAGGAATTGAAGCTTTTCATACAGTTCATTTCTCATTCGATAAACCGAGGTTATACCGAATAGATCCCCATGGTATTGTTGAATAAATGTGGCAACGCCTTTCACAATCATAATGCCGATAAATCCAAAAGCTAAGTATGGAATCCACTGATAGTTCCCTTGCAGAATCACATCATCTATCGTGATTTGCAGGATCATTGGATAGACGACAGTGATCAGTGTAACAAAAATCAAGAAAATCATTGAAATGATAAAATGCCTTTTATATGGCCAATAAAAGGCTTTCAATTTTTTAAAAGTATCCATATTTTCTCCCCCTTCAACGTTGCATAAAAAAAGAACGTACTAATAAATATATCGGCTTTCGAAATATTTATCTACCCTTTTTTAGAATTTTTTACTTTTTTATGAATTATCCTTCTAGTCTTATTATTCATATTAATTGTAAAAATGAATCCAAAAAAATAGATCGGTCTTTTGACCGATCTATTCCCACATATTTCGTTTGAACTTATTCGCTTTTTTCCATTTCATCCAGCACACGATTGACGCGCTTTTCAAGCATTTTCATTCCGCTTCCGCCCGCTTGGAAGTGACGAAGATTCCCGTCTTTATCAAATACATAGTAAGCTGGTACATATTGATTTTCGAATGCATCTGTCAGTTTATGCTCACTGTCTACGAAGATTGGCTGAGTAATATCGTGCTCAGCTGCTACCTTCTTTATTTCGTCCAGGTTCAGATCATCCTCGGACCGTGGCATATGGACAGCAATAACATTCAGTTTATCACTGTATTGATCGCGAAATTCATTTACTTGTGGCATGGCTTCTTTGCACAGGTGACATGAGATGGACCAGAAGTGAATAAGTGTCGGCTTTTCTCCTACCAAATCTCCCTTTTTCACTTCTCCATTTAACCATTCTGTTGCACCGTTTAATTCCGGCATCGGTTCACGAAGCTTCATTATTATACCCTCCCTTAATTTGTATCGATCCTATTTCTATTGTTCGCAGGATGGATTTGTACTACTCCTGAAAAAATCAACATGATAAGAAAAAGACCTAACAAACGGTTAGGCCTTTATTCATTTGAAAATTATAAAGTTTTTTGACCTGGCTTCCAGTTTGCCGGGCAAAGTCCACCGGTTTGAAGTGCTTGAAGAACACGTAGAGTTTCTTCAACGTCACGGCCGATATTGTTGTGGAATACTACTTGATATTGAAGTTCCCCTTCTGGGTTGATGATGTATAGTCCGCGAAGAGCAATACCTTCATCTTCAATTAGGACTCCGTATTCGCTGGATACGCTGTGGTTTGTATCTGCAGCTAATGGGTATCTTAACTCACCAAGACCATTTTCTTTACGGTCAGTGTTGATCCAAGCTAAGTGTGTATGAATAGTGTCTGTAGAAACACCGATAACTTCTGCATCTAAATCTTCGAACTCATCGTAACGGTCTGACATTGCTGTAATTTCAGTTGGACAAACGAAAGTGAAGTCCATTGGGTAGAAGAACAATACTGTCCATTTACCGTTTTTCATATTTTCTTCGAGTGACACTTTACCGAATTCTTTGTTTGGCAATACAGCGTCCATTTCAAATCGTGGAGCTTGTTTGCCTACCATGCGTTCTGCCATGAGTGAATCCCTCCAATGAGTTTTTAATGAAATATTTCACCTGAGAAAGGAAGACGTGACAGCCTGTCCTTTCTGAATCACAATTTTCATTATAAAGGATTAGTTTTTTTAAGTCAATGTTAAATTATAATCAATTTAATATTAAAATAATTATAATTTAATGACTGCATCCCTTACTTGGTTTTCCCTATTATATAGAAGTTTACTCACTTTTCCCCTCGAATAAACATCTACATAAAGTTTACCATTTCTCAACTGGGGAATAAAACAATATGGTTTTTGATATACTCTTTGACATGCCCTATGGTGAATTGTGTATACTAGAATGGTCATTATTTAAAAGGAAGGATGTTTTGGATTGAATTACATACTTGGTCTTAGTGCTTTAAGTGACCGACTTTCCAATTTTAATTGGGGCGGTCTATTGGTGACGATCGGAATTGGCGCCTTACAGATAGTAGCGATCTGGATCGCTTTCATTATCGTGAAAGGTGCGGCTAACAAAGTGATTGAGAGAGTCTTTGATAAGTACCGAAAGAGAAATGAAGTTTCTGAAGGTCGCGCCCAAACATTACAAAGTCTTTCAAAAAATATAATCGGATACATCCTGATTTTTGTTTTCTTTGTCACGATTTTACAAATCTTCGGTATCCAGGTGACGGCGATTCTTGCAGGAGCAGGAATTATTGGTCTTGCAGTCGGCTTTGGTGCTCAAGGATTAGTAAGTGATGTGGTGACAGGATTCTTTATTCTATTGGAAAAGCAAGTGGATGTAGGAGATTACGTCTCCACTGGAAATTTCTCAGGGATTGTAGAAGAGGTTGGTTTACGAACGACTCATATTCGTGGGTTCGATGGCACTCTTCATTTTGTGCCAAATAGAGAAATCACGAGTGTCAGCAATCATTCCCGCGGAAATATGAGAGCACTTGTTGATATCGGGATCTCATATGACGATGACATTGACAAAGCGATGGTAGTACTTCAGCAGGTTTGTGATACGATCGCTCAAGAAGATGACAATATTGTAGATGGACCAAATGTGTTAGGTGTTCAGACACTTGGGGCTTCCGATGTAGTACTGAGAGTGTTATGCAAAACGAAAAACATGGAGCAATGGGGAGTGGAACGGAAGCTTCGTAAAGCTCTAAAAGAAGCTCTTGATCAAAATGGAATTGAAATTCCTTACCCTCATCAGGTTTACATTGAGAAAAAGGAAGGCTGATGAAAGTAAAAAGAGAAGGCGCCGGCCTTCTCTTTTTTATTTGTCTCTTCTCCTTTTTGCTTCAAGTAGACGCTGAAGGCGATCATCATCCCTGGTTTCTTGAGGCTCCTGTTTAACCTTGGGTTTATTTATCGGCCCCTTTTCCCCTGAAACTTTAGGTATAGACTGCTTGTTGCTTATAGGTTTCTCCCACTCATTCGGCTTGCGGTTATGTTTCACTTTTCTGCCAAGTTGTTCAAAGCTTGTTTGTTCTTTAGGAACGGAAGCGGGTATACTTCTTTTAAGCTTATTAACAACTCCCAAAATTTGGTCTAATCCAAACCTTCTAATGGCAATTTCAGCAAAGAAGAGTAGAAAGCCTATAATAATAAAGAGAGATTGAGTCGATTGTTCTCTGGATGATTTGGTTTCAAACTTTCTAAAGACTTCTTTAGTTGAGAAATACCTCTTTCCCCCTGTTTCTTCTACTATTTCGTCAAGCGTCCGGGTTCCCCCCTTGTAGGAATACTCTTTCGAATATGGAACCGAAAAGCCTGTTTGGTATGAGCTTCCACTCTCTTCACCTGTCTTGGAGATGTTCATATGATATAGTCCAGGAGATAACCGGCTCTCAAATTCGACTTCATAGTCTCCCGGATCCTTGATTCTTGTCGTTGCAGGGATCTTTTTTCCACTTTCATCAAGTGCCGTTACCTCAAGTTGTGAGACATCTCCCTCCGATGACGAAAGCTTTAGCTGAGTACGTCCCCGATCCTCCTTCACATCAATGGTGTACGGGTTGGATTGAATATCAGGAAACGATTGTGTAACAAGCTGATTAACGAACGTCGGCCATCCTTTCCACCTGATGAAATCCCCTGTCCATTTTCCAGTTGTATCAGATGTAAATGCAAATGTCCTCCCAAGACCATATCTCCAAGAGGCCAAGATTGGATCATTCTTTTCACTCTTCATTTCAACTAGAGCAGTTCCTTTAGGACTTGTGGCAATATAGGCATTCATTTGCGGAATGCCTTCGGTGAATAAAGATTCCCATTTAGACGAAGAAATCAATGGATAAAATGGATTGTCTTCAATATAGGTCCTTGTAGTAATGACAGTCTCCCTTGTTAAGATACTCGGTATCACACTGGCGTCGACAACATCATAAAATCGACCTTTTCCCCATTGGGACAAATCATTTAACAGACCTCTATCTGCTCCTTCACCGATTGAGACGGTGGATAGCGTGATTTGTTTATCGTGACCATCCTCTACAAGTGACTGGTAACTACCTGTCGTCGCAGACTGCCCATCTGTTAAAAGAATAATATGTTTTCTTTTTAAAGGTAGATCTTCTAAACTTTTATACGCTTGCTGTAAGGAGGAAAAGATTTCTGTCCCCCCACCAGGAGAAATGGAACGTATTTGCTTTTCTGCTTTTTTCCGATCAGAAAGTGGTTTGGTCTCGACGATTTCCCATGGTCGATCGTCAAATGCAATGACTCCTAACGTATCTTTATCTCTTAGAAGAGAGACGGTTCTTGCAGCTGCTTCTTTTGCAAGGGCAATCTTGTGACCATTCATACTGCCTGATCGATCGAGAACAATGACAAGACCAAGAGATGGAAGCTCCTTTTTCCCTTTCACATCCATATCGACGGGCAGCAATCGTTCAATCGGTGTTTTAAAATATCCTCCAAGGGCAAAACTGTCGCTTCCGCCAAACATGATAAATCCTCGTCCAAATTCTTTGACGCTATTTTCCATGAGAAGCATCTTATTCTCAGGGATGCTTGTGGCAGATACATTATCAAATAGAATCGTCTGATATTGCAGATAGGAAGTCAGCTTTCCCGGTAACTGCTCAGGTTTGTATGAATCGACGCTAAACCCAGCTGATTTCAGTAGGGGAGTTAATGGACTTTCTCCAGAAGGGTTTTCCACCAGGAGAACTTTGGCCGGACCTTCTGAACGGGCGAGATTGTATAAGGTATTATTTTCTTTGCTTCCATCCCCTGCAGTAAACACTTCAGCCTTATATTCCAATAAACCCGATTCACCTACGACATGCTTGAACTGAAATTCATTGTCACCTTCTTGCACTTGTACAATCTCTTTAATGATTAATCGATCATTTAAGGAGATCCTGATCTCTATCTCTTTTTTTGTTGTGCTGTACGCATTAACGGTTATGGTTGTTTCTTCTCCCTCATATTGGATCGAGGGCGTTGCAACATTTGTTACAGCCACGTCTTCTTTCGTATCCGATGAAAGAGGCATCCAGTCCACTTCAATCCCTTTTCCCTTTAATAAAGGTATGACATTTCCCCCGGAACCCGTCGTTTCCTTCCCGTCAGTGATGGCGACGATCCTTCCTCCACGGGTAAGGAGATTCGATGCATATTCCAGTCCTTCTTCGAGGTTTGTTTCCCCTGCTTTGATCTCACCTGCAAACTGATCGATGGGATTTCTTTCTAGTGAGGTTGTTCGTTCAATTTCCGGGTTTTCTCCAAAGGCAACGATTCCGTATCCATCATGTTCCCTCGTGGTTCTGGTTGCTTGATTGATCAGATTCAGGATGTGATTCTCTTGTTCCGCCACAGATGCAGAACGGTCAGCTAGAATGATTACCGACCTTCCTTTATCCGGCAACATAATAAACGGGTTAGCAAGGGCTATGATCAATAGACCCATCCCACATCCCCTTAATAGGAGGACGAGCTGTTCTTCCTTCCTCTTTAATCCCTGTTTGGCAAATAGGAAGAGTACAAACCCGAGGGGAATCATTAGCCATAACCAAAGGATTTCTTTAAAATCGATTCCCACGTCTGTACACCTCCCATTCGATGAATAATAATAGAATCGCCAAGATTAGAAACCAGACAGAAAAGGTTTGAGGAATGCTCTTTGGTTCCTCATTTTTCATTTCTTTAGTGGGTGCAAGTGAAAAAGAGGACCCTTCTGATAATTGTTTTTCACGATCGTCAAGTACAACACTGAAATATTTCGTTTCACTACCTCGTATAGCCTGATATACTCCCGGGGCTTCGGGTGCCTTGAACACTCCCTCCCCATTCCATTCTTTTACAAACTCACCTTCAGTGGAGTATATATCCCATTTATCACCAGAAAGAGGTAATGTCCTCTCTTCTTCCGGTTGATAATAGCCTAGAAAACCGTGATTTTCTGATAAAAACTGATAAGAATTATAAAGAAAGATCGGAAAACCCGGATGTAATGGGAAGTCTGATTCGTTAAGGTGCAGATTTAACAGGACAAGCTTCTGACCATTCACTTCTCCCTTCTGTATGAGAGGAATGGAATCACCTGTGGCAACTGATTGGAGATTCTTAATTTGGATGGAATGCACTTTTTCCACATACACTTTTTCCAGGTCAACATGTTTTAATAGGGGATCTTCATTCGCTGTTTTAATCCCGTGTTTCAGAGGCGTAGATTCTTTTGACCGAGTCGGAACGATCATGGCAGGGCTCTCGACCGATAATTGCTGCCACTTCTCCTTTGTGGTCAGGATGATTTCATCCCCGGACTTCTTTTGATCCTCTTCAATGGTTTTCACGTCAACTCCGATCGATTGGAATCCTTTTAATAAGAAGGGGTTAATTTCCCCTATGACGTGAATGGCTGGTTTTGAAGCAGCCTGGATACTTGAAAGACTGTTATCTTCCATGTAATCATCATTGAAATCGATGACCGCCTTATAAATCGGGCTATGGGAAAGATCAGATAATGGAACAACGGTTTCCTTTCCTGAATCCAATGTCAGTTCCACTGAAAAGATTTCTTTCTTTTCATCGAAAATGGAGAGGTGACCCCTTCGTGATACATCACTTTGATTTTCGATCACAGCGACTCCTTGATAAGAAGATCCTAACCGTTCAACCCCGAAACTTGTAAGGGAAACATTTACAGGATTAGTCAAAAGATTATGTACCTGAATAGGACTGGTAAGTTCTTCTGTAAAATCCTCTTTTTCCATTGAATCTGAGAAGATATGTATGATTGATTCCGACCCAATGGCCAATGCCTCTCCAAGGTGAATCGCTTTTTTCATATCTTCGTTGTCATTAGATAATGAAAGGTTCTTTAAACCATTGAGAACAACCCGGTCGTTTGTTTCTTCTGAGACAATGGTGGTTACAGATTTCCCCACTCCTAATAGGGTTACCTTTCCATCAGATCCTTCAATTAATGATTCAATGTCTTCTTTTGCTTCTTCAAAGTGAGATCGGTTGTTCACCACTGCGTTCATAGAGGCAGAGGTGTCGAGTAAAATGACGAGATGATCTTTTGGGGCCATTTCGTTAAATGTGTAAGGCTTTACCAGGGCAATCATTAAGAAGATAAGGATCAGAACTTGTAAAAGAAGTAAGAGATTTTTCTGTAATCTATGAAACCATGGAGAAGCTTGCCACTCCTTCATAACCTCTTCCCATAGTAGATTAGAAGGAACAACTTGATCTCTGTATTGTTTTCGAAAGAAATACATTAAAATAACAGCGGCTATAAATAAAGAAAATAAAAAAAAGATTGGATTCCCTATTCCCATCATATCACCTCAGCGGATCCATCCATTTTCTTTGAAATCCTTAAAGAATACTTCGTTTAAGGGTGGCAGGCAACTTGTTTGGATATAGCCGAACCCCCATTTTTCGCATAATGCTTCAATCTCTTTGTTGTGGTTCAGTAATCGCTCCTGATAGAGCTCTACCATCCTGGGACTTAATGAAACATTCGTTTCTCGGTGTTTTTCACTATCTAATAATTTGACATCACCTTGATAGGATGGCGTTAGCTCTTCTTCATCGAGGAGTTGAATAAAATAAACCATTTCTCTTTTAATCGAAAGTTTTCTGAGTGCTTCCTCTATCACTGAGAGTGATTCGAGTCCATCTGAAAGAATAAAGGAAACAGAGCTTTTTTTTCGTACCCCTTTTCCTACTTCCTCAAAAAAGGAGATTCCATCCTCCCCTGAAGAGTCAAGGGAAAGCTCTTGAATGTCATGGAGAATCGCTTTTGCGTCCCGTGCCCCTTTTTTCATAAAGCACTTTTGGTGATGAACTCCCATGCAATGCAATGAAAGCCGATCATCATTTGAAAGAGCTAAAAATGAAAGTGCTCCAGCTAATTCTTTTGCTCTCTTCCACTTTCTATCTTCTATTAACATGGAGTTCGAGCAATCAAGGTAAATATGAACCTTTATTTCTCTTTCATCCAAATACCTTTTGATATATACCTTTTCCGTTCTGGCATACACATTCCAGTCGATTTGCCTTACATCGTCCCCAAGTTCATACATTTGATAATCGGAAAATTCCAGGGAACTCCCATGATTGGTTGCGAGACGGGAGCCTTTATGATGACCGCTCTTTAATCGTTTACTGGTAATCCTGTGCCTTTTCAATTGAGCTAGAAACTGGCTGTGCCAAAGTGTTTTCATCGACTATCACCTTTTTGAACGTAATCGATCATTTCAAGGATGAGTTCATCCGTTCCAACACTCATTGCTTCTCCTTCAAAGTTCAGGATCATACGATGCCGCAATACGAGAGGAGCCACCTTTTTCAGGTCCCCCATGGAAACATGGTACCTACCTTGTGTTAATGCTCTCGCTTTGGCCATAAGGATGACATGTTGAAGCCCTCTTGGTCCACTTCCAAATTCAACATATTGTTGGATCCTTTCCGTTGTTCTTTCACTTTTCGGGTGTGTTGCATCAATAAGATCAATGGCAAAGTCAATCATTTCATCTGTGACCATAATTTCTTTCACCAGACCCTGAATATTTAATAATTCAGCTTTATTCAGCTTTTTCTCAAGAACGATGTCATCGGTTCCTGTTGTACGCTGGATAATTTGTTTCAACTCTGCTTTAGTAGGATAGGAAACTAAGATTTTACACATGAACCGATCCATTTGTGCTTCAGGTAAAGGGTACGTTCCTTCAAGATCAATGGGATTCTGTGTGGCCAAGACAAAGAAGGGCTTCTCCAATGTCATCGTTTCGCCTACCACCGTGACCGTGTTCTCAGCCATTGCCTCAAGAAGGGCACTTTGCGTCTTGGGAGTCGAACGGTTGATTTCATCCGCTAACACCAAGTGATGAAACAAAGGACCTTGATGGAAAATAAATGGATGTTGATCGTCCCGGCTTTGTTTCATGACCATTGTTCCCGTGATGTCTGTAGGCATCAGATCCGGGGTAAACTGAATTCGTGAAAAGCTAAGGTCCATAACATCCGAAAGGGTACGCACCAACATCGTTTTCCCTAATCCGGGTAAGCCTTCCAACAGAGTATGCCCCCCTGCAAGGATGGACCAAAGCACCCCCTCTACAATTTCCTCCTGCCCTACGATAAAGCGCTGAACCTCTTCCTTCACTTCTGTTATCTTCGAAGAAGCCCTCTTAAATGGCTGTTCCTTATCTTCTATGTTCACTCTACCAACTCCCCTGGATCAATTTCACTAAAATAGGATTGTACGATATTCTCTAAATCTTTAGGAATCGTGGATCGATCTGACGACTTCCGATAAGAAGAGTAATAGTCTTGATACACTTCCTCGTATGGACGAAGGGTTCCCTTTTGTACCGGTCCATTGCTCTCAAATCGCTCTCCACGTTCACCCTCACCTAATTTGCCGGTATCCCGTTCAATATGGTTCTGTCCTTCGATTTTTTCCGGGACAGATAGCCTCTCTCTTGATCCTTGCCCCTTACCGGCTCCGTTTCCTGCTCCAGGAGAAGAACCGTTTCCAGTTCCGGCACCATTTCCATTCCCTCCCTGGCCAGGTGAATTTGAAGCACTGTTGCCTGATTGATTTCCATTTGCAGATGAAGAAGGATCCGTATTTGCCTGTGACTTACTGTTTGCCTGATTAGATGGTGCTTTTCCGGAATCCTGTGCCAAAGAATCTGAGCCTGTTGTATCACTCTGTCCGATTGCATTCTTTAAGAGATCGGCTTCATTTTGTAGTTCATCTTGAAGTTTAGCAAGTTGATCTAATTGTTCTTCTACGCTATTCGGTTCTTTCATTAATCCTGATAATTCTTCCAAGGAGGCAATGTCCTGTGATTTCAAAGCCATTAAAAGCTGGTCTTTTTGTTCTTTTGTCATTTCATTAAAAGCTCGCTGAAGTTTATCGTTATTTTTTTCTTGAAGTGCTTTTTTTACGTATTCTACATTTATATTTGCTATCTTTTTCTTCACTTCCTGCAGCTTTTCATTCTGTTTTTCTATTAATTTCTTCTGAAACTCGAGCTCTTTAACTTTTTTGATTATTTCATCATATCGTTTGGTCGCTTCCTTTACTTTCTCGAGCTCTTCATTTTTTTTCAACAACTTTTCTTTTATAGAAGCGTTTTCTTTCTTTTTCGCCTGTTCTGCTATTCTCTTATTTGAGTCTGCAATGATCTCCTTTTCTTTCTCAATCCGATTCGCTTCTTGAAAAGAGTCATCCCATTGAGTGAAAATCAGTGAGGATAAAAAGATAAGAATTCCGCTTGATAACAGGAATGAAGGCTTGATTCTCTTCTTTCCATATTTCAATACTTCCGGATGAACCCTCTTCATCTTCTTCAATGCATCATGCACAACCAAGGAGGATAGGGCATGGCCACTGTGAAGGCTACTATAAGCAGCAGTTACACGATTGTCGTCCACGAACCTATCATAGATTAAGGCACTGTCCTTCAAGGTGGCTCTTCTTCGATAAAACAATTTCGCAACACCAATGAAAACAGAGGCGCAACCTACCCATAGGATTCTTTCCCAATATGGGATTACAACTAAGGCTGCCGTCGAAACGATGCATAGAGCAAAGACTCCTGCATATACAAGCAGGAGCTGACTGTAATACCATAATTGATTGACCCAGAGCTTTTTTCTTATTTGCCGAAGCAATTGAAGAAATTGTTGAGTATGTTCCATCTTCTCACCCTTTATTTAGCGCTCTTCACCTTCATGCTTGGTCTTAGCTTCATGATACTGAGGGACAAGGAAATCACTGCAAGAACAGTGTATATGATCAGGAATGAAATCCATAGAGGAAACGTAATTCCGCTTCGAGTGTATATTTCTTCAATCGCCATGGGTTCAAAATGCCCCATCATGACGATCCCGGGATTAAACATGGCGATTAGATACGGT
Organism: Rossellomorea sp. NRS-1567; assembly: GCF_050467885.1. Lineage (NCBI taxonomy): Bacteria > Bacillati > Bacillota > Bacilli > Caryophanales > Bacillaceae > Rossellomorea > Rossellomorea sp. NRS-1567. The sequence continues at coordinate 74,362 of NZ_JBITPL010000002.1, forward strand.
GCAGGATTGGTCTGATTCTGGTAAGGACCGTTTCCGATTGCCATTGAGAGCATAAAGAGGAATAACGTCCCCCCTGCAAGAAACAGAACCGTTGCATAGGTTGTGACCATTGACACGATCGTCTTTCGAATAATGGTTGAATATAAAACTCCGACAGAACCAAATGCAAAAACCAGAAACAAACTGTATCCGAACACAAAAAGTAAATCCGTTGGGGAAACTCCCCCGAACAAGAACACAAAGCTGTATAGAGGCAAACTTGAGACAACGAGTAATAACAAATAAGATACGGACGATACCAGCTTACTCAGGATAATACTCATTGAGCTTTGATCCGTCGTCAACAACATGCTTAATGTTTGCTTCTCTCTTTCTCCGCTGATGACACCGCCTGTTAACCCGGGTGTAATAAATAACACGAGAGCAAGCTGTAAGAATGAGAGAATCATAAACATCACCCGGCTTTCTTCAGGGCGAAAGTAACCAGTATTTGAAAACCTCGTCTGCATATAGATGAAGCCGATCACGACAATTCCTACGGCAATCAAGTAGCATAACATCCCGATAAATGCTTTAAAGGAACGAAAGCGAAGTTTAAATTCTTTATTTAACATGGGATTGATGAGTAACTGCTTCATGAAAGTGTCACTCCTTTCGTGATCTCCATAAAGACATCTTCTAAATTCGTTTCAGTCTCTTTGAAACTCACAATCTGGATGTCGTTTAAAACAGCTTTTTTCAATAGCCCTATTTGCTCCGTTTCTTCTCCTTTATAAAGGAATTGAAATGTTCTATTCTCCTCGTCTACTTCGACCTTTGAAACAAAGGGGTCGTCTTCAAAGAATGCCACAGCACTCTCCACCATCCCCCTTACCCTCACGACAATCAGTTTATCTGCCTGCAGTTGAAAGTGTATATCCTGAACAGAGCCATGAGCTACGAGTTTCCCATTATCAATCACGCCAATTTCATCACACATTTCCGCAAGCTCAGGAAGGATATGAGAGGAAATTAAAATCGTTTTTCCCATTTTCTTTAATTCTTTAAGAATTTCCCTCATTTCGATTCTGGCCCTCGGATCAAGACCTGATGCCGGTTCATCGAGAATCAGCACTTCCGGATCATGTATGAGGCACCTTGCTAAACAAAGACGCTGCTTCATCCCCCTGGATAAAAGGTCAACATAGGAATCTTTTTTATGAGATAGATTCACCAGTTCCAACAGCTGGGGAATGAGCTTCTTTCTTTGCTCTGCAGGAATTTTATAGCTTGCACCATAAAAGTCCAGATACTCGTAAGCTTTTAATTGATCATACACTCCAAAGAAATCAGGCATATAGCCGATTTGCCTTCTGACCAATTTTGGATCTTTACTTATATTGAATCCGTTCACGGTAGCCGTTCCTGCAGTAGGAGCTAAGAGAGTAGCCAAAATGGAAAATGTCGTAGATTTCCCCGCTCCATTTTGACCAACAAAACCGAATACGGTCCCCTTTTCAATGGATAAGTTCAGATCATCAAGGGCCAGGAATGACCCATAGCGTTTAGATAAGTTTTGAATCTCGATCATGGTTGAACCTCTCCTTTCAACACAATGTTAGGAAGACGAACAAAAGGATCCCCTTGAGATCGTTTTTCAAACTCGAAAACGATTTCCCCATTGTCATTCATATATTTGTTCAATTTATCTTTTACTTCGATTGAGTTCGTGGATGATTCAGAAAGCACCAGCCGTTCATCTGTTTGTGGATCGACCAGAGAAAACTGAAGCACCCCTCCTGTATGAAGAGTCATATTTAAAGAGTGAAGAGTGACCTTCGATAAATCAATTTGATTAGGGAGGTGAATGGATAGCTCATATGTTCCATCTTCGAGTCCCATCTCATCTGCACCATTATGTGAGTAATGCTCTATCACCTGTCCCTTAACAGGCAACACATCCAGATCAAGTTGTTCATTTCTAAGTGTAAAAGCACCCTTATAGTTTCCCAGGGAAGGAAAGTGTTGATAGAATAATGAGAAATTTTCAGACTTGGATTCTTTGTTTTTAATCTTCATATGGAATATCTCCGCATCTGTATACCCAAAAATGACCGGGGAGTTATTTTCTTTATCCGAAGAGATCATTTGAGATGCGAAACTTTCCAAACGTTCTTTCTTTTGCTGCTTAATATTTTGCTGATTCGGGAATGGCGCTGACATATTTGAGTTCCCAATCGGAGAAGATAAATAATTCGTTGAAAGCTTTTTATCGACGTCGAGTGTATCCCCGGCTTTCATATCCCCCAAACGATACATTCTGGAACCCGACCAAATATATACATCTGTAAAATCATATGGAAAATCGTTTTGAATCGTACCGGATAAGGTTTGGTCCTCTAACACTAATTCAGGTATAAACCTTCCTACTTCTTCCTTTTCGCTTGAGCCGAGTAAAGTCCTCGTGGACCAGTATTCTACATCCCGAAATGTAATGGATCGATTATCCTTCGTCATCTCTTCAACTGCAAACTTATACTGATTTACTCCCCCCGCACTATTCCTGACCCTTGCAGGTGTGATATCTAAATGATGCCTATCTGAAACAAAAGCATAGTCTCCGCCTGAGTTTGATAATGCGCTAAAAGCTGAAATTCCATGTACGCTCTTATCTTCCTCGACTTTTAAGATACTCATTTGATTCAAATGAGGCTTCGAGATTCTATCTTTAGCTCCGGTGATAAAGATCCCTGAGGAAACGAGGACCGAGATAGCAGGAATGATCCACCATGCTTGTTCACGCTTATCCACTTTTCTTAATAAGAAATAAAGCAGAGGTACAAGGACAAGCAAGTAAATGATGAGAATGATGACGAGTGTACTTACTTTAAAATTGGTAGTCGGAAAAAGCTCATTACTGTCAGCTACTTCATAATAAATTCTCTCCAGGAAACTTTGATCTCCGTTGGACTGTCCAAGCAGAAAGTATGGCTCTGTTTTAGAAAGGACATTCGAAAACCATTCGTCATAGCTTTCCCATGCATTTAATGCAGGGTCACCCAGTGAGAATGCCGTCTGCCACACTTCTCCTAATCCTTCAGAACTTTTCACAACCAACGGGATCCCGTCTTGCTCAACCAGAACATCCGATTCTGGTTTAACGGTACCTTTAAAGATTGGTAATGAGTTAAAGGAAGCCTTAATATTCTTCTTCACATTAAAGGTGGAAGTGTCGGAGAGTGTCGATTCTTCCCTGAAAGTAAGAGGAGCCATATTTGCTACAGATCCAAGAGTATCCTCTAAATGAGGAGCCCCCCCTATAAATAAAACCCCACCTGTGTCGACCCAGCTTTTCAACGCTCTTTGTTGATTCTTGCTAAGTTCTGATATGTTATATTGGTCAATGATAAGATAATCAAGCATTTGAAATCCGCTCTTCTCTTCAGGAATATTTTCCTTTGTGAGCGTTAGAGCCTCTACCCGATTCCCTCCCATGTTTGTCCCTTTAATCCCCTTCAAACGGTCAGGGTTTTCACTCAATAAACCGATGGTCGTATAATTGCTATAGATGAAATTAGGAGTTAATCGTTTATCTCCTTTAAATTTTATCTCTTTCCCTTTTTCCCAAGATCCTTGGAACAAATGAATGGTTTCCTGATTGGAGTTATGCCTGATTTCATCATTGAATCCTGGGATGGATAATGTGTATGTACGTTTTGAATTTGCTGGCACATCTATGGATAACGCTCTTGCCCCTCCAGTCTGATAGGAAGGAGCATAGTCAAACAATAGATCTCCCTTGAAATCAGAACCTGTATTTTCAACGGTTACCTTAAGGAGGAATCCTCTTCCCTCCTTCACCTTTCCATCGATTCCTTCTTCCACTGAAATTTTAATTTGCGCTTGTGCGAGTGATGTATCTTCCAAGAAAAGAAACATCAAGAACCCTAATGACATCACAAATATTGCTTTCCTCCATCTTTTCACATGCATTCCCCTCTTTCTTTCTCTCTACAAGATAGACGAAATTATTATGGGAAAAGTTTCTATTATTTTTATCTTTTTCCTTATTCTCCATCTACCTTAAGTGTAATTTTACACTATTCTTAACTCTTATCAAGACCATTTTAGAAATTTATGTTAATTAATTTTTGAATAGCTCTTTTCATAAACATCGGTGAGAATCTTGTCGCTCCATTATGGCCTCTCCGACTGGTTATGCACAGATTTCTAATAAAGGAAATTTATCTTATTAATGAAGGTAATGTGAAACGTGGACCGTTCCTTTCCGCTCCAGGCACTTGCTTTCCGCGGGGAGGAAGTCGAGCCTCCTCGGGCATGCCCTGTGGGGTCTCGACTTTTCCTCTATCTCCCGCAGGAGTCAAGCGCCTTCCGCTACAATCCACTCTGCGCTACTACTTTCTTACTGCCTATAACGATAGAAAAACAAACTGTCTACAAAGGAGGAAAAGAAAGTTTTATGGTAACTCATAATTATCACACGATAAGTAACCTCTTGTAAAGAGAGCAGTAGTCCGTATGTTATTTTCAAATTTAGCTCTGTCACGAAATCTCTTTTTAGATGGTGAGGGGAACTGCGTAGACTCCTGCGGAAGTACGGGCGTGCCGAGACCCCGGAAGCGAAGCTGAGGAGGCTCGGCCGAACGTCCGCGGAAAGCGGAGCAGTTCCCCTCACCATCCAGCACAAACTGATTGACAGAGCCAAAGCAGATTCAATGGTATTGAATACCAATCTTTGCGAAAAGAATCTTTTAAATTGACAAAAAAATCACGGAACGATATCCGTAGATAACGTACCGTGATTTATACTCATTATTTTAATCCGCCAATATAATCTGAGAGAAGGGAGATGGCAAAGTCTATCGCTTCCTCATCAGGGTTTAATTTAGAATGATGCAGTCCAAATGAAGAATTCACGCCAAGCCAAAACATAAAGCCTGGTATTTCCTCAAGCATATAACCAAAGTCTTCACCCGTCATAGCTTCTTTACAGATTACGAGGTTCCGATTCGTTTTTTGGAGGAAAGAAATGAAATGATTTGTCCATTCCGGATCATTGTAAACCTGGCGATACATGCTGCCATAATCCACTTCAATATCACAATCATAACTGATTTTCATACCTTCGATTAACGCTTCCAAGCGTTTTTTTACATTTTCCATCGATTCGGCTGAAAGGGTACGGATGGTACCTTCCAATCTTGCTGTTTCAGCGATGATATTCTGCACCGTCCCACTTACCATTTTGCCGACAGTGATGACCGCACTGTCTAATGGATCGACATTCCTCGAGACGATCGACTGCAATTGTGTGACAAAGGAAGATGCCACGACAATCATATCCTTCGTATGGTGAGGATAAGCAGCATGGCCTCCTTTTCCTTTAAAGTCAATAAATAACTCAGACGTATTGGCAAAAAGCAGCCCCTCTTTAACAGCAACCGTCCCTACTTCATATTCCGGTGCAATGTGAAGTGCGAAGATCACGTCGGGCATCCAGTCCTTCATGATCTCACTTTCAAGCATGGGTTTCGCTCCTCCAGGTCCCTCCTCTGCCGGTTGGAAGATGAACAGAAGATCATCTTCTATCGGGTGGTGAACGAAATGAGTTAAAACCCCCAGTTCAATCGACATATGAAAGTCATGGCCGCAGGCATGCATCCTCCCTTCATGTGATGAAGGAAAATCCAATCCCGTTTCTTCCGTGATCGGCAGGCCATCAATGTCCCCGCGGTAGCCGATCATCCTTGTAGGATCGGTGCCATGAACCTTAACGAAGAGCCCTGTTCTCCAAGCCTTAATCTCTAATCGGTCAGCAGGCAGGCTTGAAATATAATTCAATAGGTATTGGTGTGTTTTAAACTCTTGAAACCCAAGTTCAGGGATTTGATGGAGATCTCTCCTGATCGACTTAAAGTCTACTGTAGACATGGGTACCCTCCTTACATGAATAATAGATGGATAGTTAGCGAAAATGAGACCTTACAAGAAAAGAACAGACGCCAGCCGTCCGTTCTCACCTTGATCATGCTATTGTTGAAATGATTACAGTTGACGTAATTCTTGTTTTATTTCAGTCTTTGATTTTGTCTTTTCATCAATGTCTTTCAATTTCTTTGCGGGTGTGCCTGCCACAACCGTGTATGGAGCTACATCATCCACGACAATCGCTCCAGCTGCAACGACAGCTCCTTTTCCGACTGTTACACCTTCAAGGACAACGGCATTGGCGCCAATGACTACATCGTCTTCGATGACGACGGGTTTTGCAGATGGCGGCTCAATTACCCCGGCAAGCACGGCACCCGCTCCAATATGACAATTCTTCCCTACTGTAGCACGTCCACCAAGTACAACATTCATATCGATCATCGTTCCTGCACCTACTACAGAACCGATATTGATCATTGCACCCATCATAATCACCGCATTGTCACCGATTTCCACTTGATCTCGAATGATGGCGCCTGGCTCAATACGCGCTTTAACCCCTTTTAGGTCAAGAAGAGGAATCGCAGAATTACGGCGATCATTTTCTAATACGTAGTCTTCGATTTTATCTTTATTTTCTTCGAGAATAGTAGAAAGCTCGCTCCACTCCCCGAATACGACACCGGAATTTCCTTGAAGGAAGGTTTGGGAAGATGAACCAAAGTCGATTCCCTCTATGTCACCTTTCACATAGACCTTCACAGGGGTTGATTTGGTGCTATTTTGAATAAAAGAAATAATTTCGTTTGCGTCCATCATTTTCATAAGAATACCCTCCGTAATTATGTATAAATTCAGAATTTGTTTCTTGAATTACTTTATCAAATTAAAGGATGTAAGACAAGCCTAAACGTCAAAACTATGAGTTTTCATGAATGAATTCGTTTACAACTTCAACAAATGCTTCTACTTGTCTTAATTGAAAGGCGGATTCATAGCCCAGTAACCAAGTGTCCCTGTGTATAAGGGAATCATGTTCATCAATTAAAGGGATTTTATAAATGTCTTCTTCCATCCCGTCTAATGTGATTGCGGGTAATATGGCGTAGCCGATTCCGTTTAATGTCATCTGCTTACATGTTTCAATTTGATCAACAACGATCGTTCGCTTTGGGGTTGTCTGGAATTGCCGATGCCACCAGTCCTGAATTTCCTGATAATAATTCGAGTCACTTTTAAATTGTATAAACGGTCGATCCGTTTTCATGACTTCTTCAATCGATTGAATTTCTCTATCGACTAAGTACAGTGTATCTTGAAAGAGATGGTGTTTGGGGCCCTTCCAATCGGGAGTGCCCCGAATGATCCCGATATGCACTTCATTTTCATAGATCGCTTTAAGAATTTCACTGCTCCACCCTGTCATTAACGAGATCTTGGCATGAGGATAGGTTTCCACGAACCTTTTAAGTACTTTAGGAAGCCAATTCTGACCTACAATCGAGGCACATGCAATCTTCAAGGTTCCATGAACCTCGAACTCCAATGCTTGAATTCTTTCCTTCACGCTTTCTTCCTTCAGCAGCATTTCTTCAGCCAACTTCACCACAAGTTCTCCGGCCGGGGTTAAGGCCAGACCTTTTTGAGAGCGAAGGAATAATCTGGTACCCCAATCCTTTTCAATCGTCTGGAGTCTTTGTGACAGTGCCGGCTGTGATACAAACAGCCGCTCTGCTGCTTTACGCATGTTCATTTCCTGAGCCAGTACGTGCAGTAATTGATATTCTGAGAACGCCATCATTTTCACCTTCATAAGTTTTTCTTATATTATATCTTAATTAATATAAAATTTCATTATTATAAAGAATGGAATAGACTGATAGTAGAAACAAAGGGAGGTGCCTGAAAATGGAAGTGATTCTCTTTTTCACTGGATTGGTGGTAGCACTTATTGGAACGTTGGCAGGAAGCGGGGGATTGATTGGTATGCCGGTGATGCTTTTACTTGGTTTACCCATTCATACAGCTATTGCCACGGCCAAATTTTCAAATATCATGAGTTCTTTTTCAAGCTTTGTTTATTTAATAAAGGATCGAAAGGTTACGTGGAAAGAATGTTTACCTATTCTACCTCTTGCCCTTGCAGGCGGGTTGACAGGGGCATTTTTCTCGGATAGAATTTCTCCTTCTTTGCTCGAATGGATGGCCTTTTTCTTTCTGTTATTCGCCCTTTTACTAAGTATCATAAAAGGATTCAAGCCAAAGGAGGTGAACCGGAAGCCATTTCGGGTTTATGGATTTTTGTACTTAATCAGTACGTATGACGGATTGTTCGGGCCAGGGCAGGCAACCATGCTCATGTACACTCATCTGTTACACGGGCTTTCATATTTAAAATCGGTAGCCCTCACCCGCTTTCAGACTTTTGTAAGCTGCTTGGGAGCATTTACAGTCTATTTTCACAATGGCCACGTAGAATGGGGAGCTGCCATCCCTTTTGCTCTGGGTGCACTAATCGGGGCTCAAGTGGCAGTAAGGGTAGCAGCTAAGCTTTCTACGAAACATGTACAAATTTTATTAAACGTGCTCACGCTCACTCTAATATTACAACTGGGGAAAAATCTATTTCTTTAGAGATTGGTCCCTGGGTAGAAATAAGATGCCGATAAAGCTAAACAGGGCGAAAAGTAAAACGACTAGATATACAGATTGCAAGGAACCTGTAAGTGCATTTTGTAACAACTCGAGTATATCGGAAGACAACTGCTCCCTCTCTTGTTCATTCAAGAGCATATTCACATCATTGATGGAATAATCATTACCGCTCTCTTCTAAGTGTCTCTGCAGGCGGCTGTTCAAGATTCCTCCCAATAACGCAGCCCCTATCGTCGTACCTAAATTCCTCATGAACATATTGGTGGCTGTCGCAATCCCTCTGACCTGCCACTCGACAGTAGACTGAATGGAAACGATAAAGGATGTAGAGCTAAGTCCCATCCCTACCCCTACAAAGAATGATCCAATTGCTGCCCATAATGGACCGTATGAGGGATCCATCAAGACAAAGATAGTTCCACCTGCTATAAGGGATATCCCCCCCATCAAGGAGGTTTTAAAGTAGCCGATCTTTAATAATAAGCTGCCGGCGATTGTAGCCGATATCGGCCAGCCTATAGACATGGCCGTCAATGTAAACCCTGCGACCGTTGCACTCCGCTCCATGACACCTTGTACAAAGGCAGGGAGGAAGCTCGAGATGCCTATTAACATAACCCCTGTTGTTAGTGATACGATATTGGCGACCAAAATGGAGCGAATCTTCCATAGATCAAAAGGCATCATTGGTTGTGCCGTTCGTCGTTCGTGGTAAATAAACACAGCAAACCCCAAGATGATAATGTTGATCAGAAACATCGCCTGCCAGGAGTCCCAAGGCAAGCTTACCCCTCCTTCCACCAGTAAATACATTAAAGATGAGAGGGTTACGACTAATAGAAATGCACCACCATAGTCGATAACCGGTTTTTTCTTTTCAATATTCTCGTGTAAGTACAGCCATAGGACCACAATCGATAGTAAGCCCAGAGGGATGTTGACCCAAAACACGTACCTCCAACTCGCATATTCAACCAACAAGCCTCCGACGAGAGGTCCGCTAATGGCGGAAATCCCCCAAACACTTGATAAATACCCCTGTATTTTGGCACGTTCTTCCTTTGAATAAATATCTCCCACAATAGTAGTGGCCATAGGTAATACCGCTCCCGCACCAAGCCCCTGGATGAATCGGAATAGAATCAATTGCTCCATCGTTTGGGCAAATCCGCATAAAACGGACCCAATGAGAAAAATCACGATCCCGATTGTGATAATCGGTTTCCTGCCAAATAGATCAGATAGTTTACCGTAGATAAGAACGGTGATGGCATTCATTAATAGATAAGCGGAAAATACCCAACTATACAGAGAGAAGCCACCAAGATCACCAACGATGGCAGGCATGGCGGTAGAGACGATTGTTGCTTCAATGGCCCCCATGAACATAGCCAGCATCACAGCTATCAATACAAGCGGTTTTTTCGTCCTTTTGCTTGAACCCAATTCTAAACTGTTCATCTTGTTCTCCTTTGAATCGTCTTCAATAAACAAAATAAAGAGGATGACAAATTTGCCATCCTATATGATCTTACCGTTATGTAACTGTCATGTAGGGTTCAATCCCTTTTAAACAGTTGTCGTTGAAGTTGCTTTAATACAACTCTCCTTGTCATGATCCCTTCAAAGTATCCATCATCAGAAACCACACATAAGAATGGATGGTCCACTAAAAGCTCAAGTGCTTTCTTAAAATCTGATTCTAAGGAGACGCTGGGAAATTCAGTTGTCATGACTTCCTCTACCTTCTTTGCTTCAAGTTGTTCAAACTCAAAGCGTTCAAGACCAAGAATGGAATCTGTGATTAAACTGGAACTGATTAAGCCCTGAAATCGAAATGTCGGATCAAGCACAGGGATGGCTGAGTAACCACTCTTAGTGAGTAATAGTAACGCATGCTCCAAGGAATTCCCCACTTGAACATGAGCCACCTTCTCAGAAGGAATAATGAAATCTTTAATATTCGTTTCTAATAACTCCTTGCTACTCAATGAAATCATGTATAACCCCTCATTTTAATAAATAAGAATTTGCGTGCCAATCTTAAACAAAATAAGCAGACACTATCCATCTTAACATATTGGAAGAAAAATGTATGTTTTGACGATTGGTTTAAAGACTAAAAAAGATAACCGAATGGTTACCTTTTTTGTACATTAATCTTGTTGAGCTTCTTGTAGAAGTTCAAAAATTTCAATCGCTGTAATGTCTATGTTATCAAAAGGAAAACTGTTTCCTTTTTCATTCATTACTTCAATTTCGAATGTATCTTGTTTTGGTAAATACTTTACCTCACAAATTTTCTTTCCATTGTATTCGAAAAATCGTTGTTGAGTTTCCCCTTGTTCACCTTGTTCTTGTAATGATTTTAATCTTTGTATAATTCCAAGAAGCTGAGACATAACTGGTCTCTCCTTTCCTGTTCTAATTCTTGGTCATAGCTTTTGCATTGTACCAGATTCTATCCTGTAAAATCTAATGTTTTGTCCTTTTTCTACTTAAATTCCTTTATAATGAAAGGGTAGAAATATATTCTCCCCGAAAGGATGGATCCGATGAGTATTTATCGTATAGATTCGCGAATATCGTTAGTTGATCTAATGGATTTATCACTACAGGAACGTACAGGAAGTTATATTATAAACGAAGAGTCCCTTACCATAATCGAAACATCTGCCAGTCCTTCTATACCTCATCTAAAAAAAGGTCTCTCTAAGTTAAACATTAATCTTAAAGATATTCAATACATAATTTTAACTCATATACATCTTGATCATGCAGGGGGTGCCGGTCTTTTCCTGAAGGAATGCCCCAATGCAAAGGTCATCGTTCACCCGAAAGGACGTCGTCACCTTTCAGACCCCACACGCTTGATCCGAGGAGCAAGAGCGGTATATGGAGAGAAATTCGATGATCTTTTCCACCCGATCGTACCAATTCCGGATGACCGGATGATTGTGATGGAGCATGAAGAAAAACTGACTCTGAGCGAAAACTGTACATTAACGTTTTACCACACCCCTGGTCATGCAAATCACCATTTAAGTATCTTTGATCCTGTATCAAATGGGATGTTCACCGGGGACACATGCGGAATCCAGTATACGGTGGGGTCAAAGCACTTCTATATCCCTTCTACTTCTCCCAATCAATTTAGCCCTGAAAACATGAAGGATTCCATACGCATGTATAGGGATCTGCAGCTCGATCGCTTGTATTTTGGGCACTACGGTGTCACTGAAGAAGTATCATTTGCATTAGGGGAAGTACAAAGATGGCTTGATCTTTTCATGGAAAAAAGCGAGGAACAGTTCTCTTCCAAAAGAACAGTAGAAGAGAACGTAAAATCGATATCCGCTTTACTTTTTGAACTTACAAAGAGTAAGATGGTCCAAAAGGGCGTTGATCCTGACAACCCGATTTTCAAAATAGTAACACTGGATACGAACGTTTCTGCAATGGGAATCGTAGATTATTTCCTAAGGCAAAGCAAAGGAGAAAAACCATCATGAAAAAAGTCACCTTATACACTCAACCAGAATGCCCACCCTGTGAAGTGGTCAAAATGTATTTGAAGGAACACAATGTTGAATACAAAGAAATCAATATCAAAGAAGATGAACAAGCAAGAGATTACCTGGTAAAAGAGCTGAAGTCATATTCCACTCCGACAATCACAGTGGACTCTGTAGTGATTTCAGGCTTCAACCTAGAAGCCCTAACGGCAGCATTAAACAAATAAACATTAAGTTATTCAACAAAAAAAGTTGGCCTATTCACTTTTCACGGCCAACTTTTCTTGTATTATTCGGATTGAATTTCCTCTGGTACCTCGTAAGTAATGGATGAAATCTTCCAAGTACCTTCTTCTTCACTTAATACGACAGCTTCTATACCTGAAACCTGGGACACAGGGCCTTCTTCCTCAGCTGTTCGTTCTTCCCATACGTACCATTTCCCATCTATGTATTTTACGTTAGTAGAATCATCATACTTAAAAAATGGAACATAGTGTGGTGCGAAGTCCGATCCAAATGTGATATAACCACCTTCAACTTCATATACATTTTCCTTTATGAAGCTTGCTGTTAGATCCTTTGTGAAATACTGTGACAGCTTGTCATTAATCTGTTTCTTCGATTGTGGTTTTTCACTTAATGATACTTGGGTACGAAAGGCATCTTCCACAAGAGATAATGCGTTATCTTCAGTAAATTCTGATGCCTGGGTTTGACTGACTTGCCCGCATGCCGCTGTAACGAGCCCTACAATTAGTAATAATAGCCATAATTTTTTCATTTCCATTTGCTTTCCCTCCCTTAATAAACTTGTTGAAATTATTGTAGCAATGGAAAATTGTCGATTGGTTATCATTTGTTCGTTAAATCCTAACAAAGACTGACATATATTTTGGTTTGGTTGTAAAATTCCCCCTATTGGTGTCAGTCAAACACAAAAATCAATGGTACATTTAACCAAAAAGGGTGCCGCATGATTTCATGCGGCACCCTTTTGATTATGATAAATAGCGAACGGACCAATATATAATAAACAGTGTAATGAGAATGGTGGCAATTAAGATAGACAAGAAAATAGGATTTCGAATATAAGGATGCTCCTTCACAACATCCGGTATATCTGTGTCATATTCACCCTTCAGCCGCTTTTCCTGTCCAGCCAGTTTAAAGGTATACACCAACGAATAACCTGCTATCCCTATAACAAGCAGGGCAAGCACGATCATATATATACTCATCATAGCCCCTCCTTACAAAATGTCCTTAAGAATAATTTGTCCCAATAGGAAAAGGCTATACAAGAAAAGCGGAAGGGCTTTGCCCAGATGCGACAAGCATAAGACAAAGCTGACAGAAAAGCGCATTTTTGCCTTTTTGTCAGCTTTGGCTTATGACCTCGAGCCTCTAAGCCCTGTAGCTGGATCAAGAAAAGCGGAAGGGCTTTGCCCAGAGGCGACAAGCATAAGATGAGCATACCGGAAAGGCGCTCTTTGCCTTTTTGGTATGCTCATCTTATGACCTCGAGCCTCTAAGCCCTGTAGCTGGACATCAAGAAAAGCGGAAGGGCTTTGACCAGAGGCGCCCAGGATTTAAAAGATCAAACCATCCTCCTCAAATAAAAATTCATACGAAAGATCCATAAATAAATACAAGCCGTTGCCAAATGGGAAGGAATACGTCCGGATGGATTCTCCTGAATCAATATCGCTGTAAATGTCCGATAATAGACCTTTCTTATTGATCCTCATACGTATGATATTTTCCAGAAAGTACGGGCGCCAGCTCCAGTTCTTTCCTTTGTACCTTGGTTCTATCAGCCACTTTTGATCAGCTTTTACTACGTTACTAGTCACTTGGAAGCCATTTTCATCACAAATGTATAGCCGGAAGCATTTGTCGGTAAAATACTTCCCCAAGTCAAAGAGTATGTCATCGAACTCGGTGCTTTGTTTTTTTATCATATTCAACTTTTGACTGATTTCTTTATGTAGGACGTCTGCGAATTCATACCCTGCTTCAAGATGCTTTTTCTCATATCGAATATAGTCCTGACATTTTTCCTTCAATTTTTCTTTAAGGATATCCGGCTCCAAAAATGAGTCTGACGGGTGCTGCAGATAATATCCTTGATAATAACGACCACCGTTCAACCAGGCAAACTGCAGTTGAAAGTTGATTTCGATATTCTCAAATAAGAGGGACGCCCCAATCTTTCTCGCAAGCATTGACAAACTGTACAATATATCTTTATAGACTTTATTCCCCGCATCATTTCTCAGTTGGTATAAATCCACCTTCAAAATATCAGGTGAGAATTGAGATAGCCGATCCAACTGACCACTGTTTCCGCCCACGTTATCAATTGCAATCTTAATTCCATATGTTTTGTAATACAGAAGCAAATGAACCAGCTGATCAAAGTCCCCAATAAACGTTTTTTCAGACAGCTCAATGACCGTCCGGGTCAAATTCAAACCCTTTTTTTCGTACTCTTGAAGGAGCTCCAGAAAAGATTCCCCGTGGTCAATCATCAATAGCCTTGCATCACGGTTTAAGAAGATATATCCCTCTTCTTCCTCATCTAAAAACTTACTTAAAGCCAGTCTGGTAATTCGTTCGTCCACTTCCACTTTATATTCATCCGGTATCTCTTCATCTCCAAAAAATGGACCAAGACTCTCGATCGTTCCTTCATCCACACCTATTCTCCCTAATACCTCGTAGCCGATGATTTTATGTTCATCCGCACTGAAAATCGGTTGAAAGTACGGAATCACTTTTTCTATATTGGTTAACACCTCTAATGCGTCCATGGGCACTCCCCCACCATTACTCATGTTTTTTTGGATAATTATATCACAACTATAAAGTGGAATCGAAAAGACATAAACAAAAAGCTTTCCCCTGCCCTGTCATCTAGACATATGGGGGAAAGCTTTTAATCCTTAGTTCATCCTTATATTAGAACGGAAATTGATTCAGCCATTGGCCCCCGTCCATTGTGATGCATTCTCCGTTTATATACGCCGCCTGATCTGACGCAATAAAGTAAGCAAGACCCGCGATCTCTTCCGGTGTTCCTAATCGTTTTAACGGGACGCTATCAATAGTCCTTTTCGCCGCCTCTTCAGAAATCCAAAGCTTCTCGGCCCCGCCGGTTCTTTCAATCGGTCCTGGTGCAATGGCATTTGTACGAATACCATACTTATGGCCCCACTCGACGGCAAGAGTGCGGGTTAACGATAGGACTCCGGCTTTGGCAGCCGCTGAATGAGCCACCCCTGCACCTGCATTCCAAGCGTAAGTGGCAACCATATTAATGATGGACCCCTTTTGATTGTTCTCAATCCAATAATTTCCTACGGCATGTGAGCACAGGAACGTTCCATTTAGAACGATATCAATAACAGATTTCCAGCCATTAGGTGTAAGCTTTTCAGCAGGACAAATAAAATTACCAGCTGCATTGTTAATGAGTACATCTATTTTGCCGAACTTCTCAGCCGTAAATTCAACCATGGCCTTTACGTGTTCCTGTTCCCTGACATCCATTTGGAATACTTCAATCTTTCCATCAAGAGACGAAAACTCATCTTTCACCGATTTTAGTCGTTCTTCATTTCTCCCTGTTACGACGACGCTTGCGCCAGACTCTACAAAGTGCTTCGCCATATATTTCCCCATACCATTCGAACCGCCTGTTACAATTACAACTTGTTGCTCTCCCATATGTAACTCCCCCTTATTTATGAATGAATGTTCACTCACAATTTTATCATATAGTGATGCGCTGCAACCAATTTAAATATAAAAAAACTGATTTTTAAGAAAATATCTTTTTCTTAAAAATCAGTCTAAAAAATCAACTATCCGGATTGTTAACAATGGTATTGTGTAATTGTGCCAACGCCTTAATAATGGTTTTGTTTCTTCTATATCCTTTTGCCTCAACAGAAACATCATTATATGAAACGACTACCCGACCTAAAGATCGAGGAGTTTTAAAGCCATAAATATATGCTTTAATCGTTCCTCTTTCGGTAGGGAGAAATAGGATTTCCATACGTTTTGTCTTTTTCATAATCCCTCTCCTTTATAAAGCATTCGGAACTCTGATTCACACGGATTTCGATCCTTTTATGCCTGTCTATGAATCTTTTACTCTCCTCACTTTAAAATAAGTCATAGGAACTACTCTGTCAAACATTTCATCGCTATTTACAGACGTATGGGAAAAAGAATTTAAATAAAACGTATCATCATGGCTGCCTCAAGTAGTGGGGCAAGAACGTTACATAAGAACAAATTGCTGCTGCTCGATCTCCTTCGGGCAGATCGGTTTACTAAAGAAATAGCCTTGAGCTTTTTGGCAGTTCGCCTCTTTAAGAAAGTCAACTTGTCCCTCTCTTTCCACACCTTCTGCAATTACTTCAAGACCCAGGCTATGTGCAAGATGGATGATGGTAGTCGTTATGGCAGAATCCTTCTGATTCAAGCCAATCTCTTTCACAAACGATTGATCGATTTTCAGTATGTCAATGGGGAATCGTTTCAGATAATGAAGAGAGGAATATCCTGTTCCAAAATCATCCACAGAAATGTACACACCAAGCTCTTTAAGCTTTCTCAGCATTTTTAATGTTTGTTGGGTATCTTGCATGGCTCCCTCCGTAATTTCAATTTCTATGCAAGAAGCGGGAAGATTATACGTTGATAAATAGAAATCAATGGTATCTACTAACTGCTCCTGAAGAAATTGCTTGGGAGAAATGTTGATGGCCACACGTACCGTCTTATATCCTTTGTTTCGCCACTTTTGAAGCTGTATACACACCTGCTCCAGAACCCATTCGCCAATTTGATGAATCAAGCCTGTTTCTTCTGCCAACGGAATGAACTGTGCAGGGGATACAAACCCAAATTTACGGTTGTTCCAGCGTACTAACGCTTCGAAGCTATCAATGGTACCTGTCGCTAGGTTTACCTGTGGCTGATAGTGTACGTATAGCTCGCCCTTCTCTATGGCTCTTCTCAGATGAGCTTCCATGATGATATAATTCGGAAAACTTGATTTCATATGCGTTTGGTAAAATCGATAATGGGCTCTTCCTTTTTCTTTTACTTCAAAGAGTGCTTGAGCAGCTTTTTGAATGAGTGAATTAGAATCATATCCATCTGCAGGATAACGGCTGATTCCAACCGAAGGAGAGATGTAAAATTCCTGCTCATCTATAGTGAAAGGGTCTATGAAAAGTGCCAAGATTTCCTTCGCTTTCATCTTGGTATCTTCAAAACCGCTATTCTTCAACAGAAAAATGAATTCATCCCCTCCTTGTCTGTATAATAAACTTTCTTCATTCGTAAGGGTTACCAAACGCTCTGTGATTTTTTTGAGGAACCGGTCTCCTCCCTTTAAACCAAGGGTATCATTTACAAATTTAAACCGATCTAGATCCAGGTATAAAAGGGAGAGCTCTATCCCTCTTTCTTCCATATTATGAATGATCAAAGGGACATGATCATCCAGTGCTTTCCTGTTCCATAGACCCGTTAATTGATCATGCAGAGCCATATAATGGATCATTTCATTCTGTTCATGATGCTTGGTTATATCCTTCACGATAATATAACAGCCGTCACACTTTTCTTTTACGACGATGGGAACCATTTTCAGCTGGGTTATTTTCTCCTCTCCGGCTTCGTTAAGAAGAAGACTATAATCAATCGTTGAAGGAGTTCCCATTAGTGTTTGCATTAGCGATTCTGTCAAGAGTTTCTCATTTTGAGAGTGAAATAAATCATAGATTTTCATATTTACCAAGTTTTCTTTTGAATAGCCTGTTAATGAGCAGCCTGCTCCGTTAGATTCCTTGATGATACCTTGTCCGTCCAGAATGAATATGGCATCCAGATTATGCTCGATAATGGATTTGTATCGTTCTTTCGCTTTCATTAATTTCTTCTTCTCCAGAATGGATGAAGTTATATCTCTCGTAATGGAAACAACGTACTCTACCTTTCCATATCCATCCTTGATGGGAGTCAGTATCGATTCGTTCACAACCTGACTTCCATTCGTATGAAAAAAAGTATCCTGATAGGTAACGCTCTCACCGTTTTGAACAAGTTGGGTGTATTTCTCCTGTAAGTCCGTGGCCATCTCGAATGAAACCACTTCTTCCAAAAGGCGTCCCATATCTCCAGGCTGAATGGATGTGTACCTTTTGGCTGATTCATTTATGTATAGGTACCTGAAAGAAGGTCCCTCTTCAACCTTCATAATGAAAATCATATCATGTATATGATCTAAAATAAGTTCTTTCAATACAGTGTCAAGGACCCGTTGATCTTGACCGTTGGTGTCTATAATAGTAGTCCATTTCATGGCTTCGTCATCCTTTTAGCCTTCTGTCATTTTCTATATAATGCATCCTAATTATATTTTACTAGTTAATCCAAGAATTTCCTACATTCTTATAAGAATATTCGTTATTTTCTTTAATACCCATTACTTTATACCTATATTCCACTCCATTCGTCTGCCTATTATAGATGAGACAGGCGCGCAGCTCGGATATGAACCATACACTAATGTGAATAGAGAGAGGAGGTTTATTGTATATGTATCAACACGCATATTACCCATATCACCGTTATCCTCAGTATAGAGGAGGAGATCAGCGCTTCTTCCCTTTCTTTGGATTACCGTTTTTAGTAGGAGGATTAGCCGGGTTGGCCATTAGCCCGTTCCTTTTCAACAGACCTTGCTACGGTCCTGCATGCTATCCACCTTATCCGCCTTACGGGGGGTATCCTTACCCTCCTTACCAACAACCCTACGGAGGTAATAATTTCCAATCTTCACCGTACAACTTTACAGAGAATATTAATATATACCCCCAAAGATAAACATAAGGCTCACCTGAAAATGTATGTGTTACATTCTTTAGGTAGAGCCTTTATGATATTTACCCTCTACAGCTTTCACTTTAAGGCCTGGCTACCCCGTCATATCCTTTTAAGGTAACGCTATAATTCCTCCTACTATAAAAATGGACCTGTCAAAATATTACTAACTTTCAACAAGAAACTCCCCACCGTACCTTTCCAATCCCTTAAAAAGGAGGTATAATGAAGATTAATACAATGGAAAGGAGCCAATAACTTGAGGAATACTAGTAAATCTACCCCTTCTTCCACATCCGTAATCACCCTCTCTCAAGCTATTTTCACTGTGAATCGTCATGCGAAAACAGCAGGTAACCCAAAATACTTATATTCATTAAAAAAACGAGCCTTAATGAAAATGATCCGCGAAGGTAAGGCGAAGAAAGTTGGACTTCACTTCTCCAACAACCCAAAGAATAGTCAACAACAATCTGACGTATTGATTGATTGCGGAGAGTATACCTTTCATATCCCTCCAACAAAGGAAGATTTCAAGGAACTGCCTCACCTTGGTTCACTTGATCAATCGTTAAGGAATCCCAAATGTAAAATGGGACTTCAGCAGGCTAAAGGGATTTTAGAACATTATACAGGGATGTCTGATCGTAATGAACAGCCACCTAAGCACGGGAAGAGTAGTTATCAAAAACCTGTTTTTAAAAAGTTGGGCGATAGCTTCTTTTAATACTCAAAGATTTTAGCAGATTAACGCATATATGTCATAAAGGGTTCAGACAAATGTCTGAACCCTTTATGATTATCCTCGATCTCAATTGACTCTACAATATATGTTGATCAATTTTTAAAATCAGATCTGCAATCTCGGGTTTACTGATTTGATCTTCTGCTCCTACCATCTCACCTTTATGTTTTAAATCATTTGTAATCAGTGAAGAAAAAATGATGACTGGGAGTTTATTGAGCTTAGAATGACTTTTGATTCTTTTGGTCAAATGATGTCCGTCCATTTGCGGCATTTCAATATCTGTAATGACAAGCTGAACTGACTGTTGAATATCATGATTTCCCTCAACAAGTGATTCCAGATAGTTGAATGCATCGGCTCCATTTTCAAAAAACTCAACTTCATCATATCCTGCTTCACTCAACGTATCATTCAAAAGCTTGCGGAGTAAAGGGGAATCCTCAGCAGCGACAATCTTCTTATTCCTTCTCTCCCTTGGTCCTAACTTCTTCACTTGTTCCACCCGGATCCCTGTATCAGGATTGATTTCCAGCATGATACTCTCAAAATCCAGTAACAATATCATTGATTCGTTTCGCTTGATGACTCCTATTATTCCGGAATGCACACCAGAATACATTTCTGAAGGCTTTTCTATTTGATTCCAGGAAATGCGATGAATTTGAGTAACGTTATGTACATGAAAAACGACTTTCTGTTGATTAAACTCAGCGACAATGTACTTCGAATTGGATGTTTCCACCTCTTCCACTCCCAGTACCCTTGCCATATCAATTACTGGAAGTACCTCTCCCCTCAATTGAATGAGTCCTTTCACATGAGGATGAGAATGGGGAATAGGGATGACAGGAGTTGGTTGAATGATCTCCTTCACTTTAATTACATTGATACCAAATGTATTGTGATGAACTTCAAATTCAACAATCTCAAGTTCATTGGTCCCGCTTTCAAGAAGAATACTGTTTGATTGATTCAATTAATTTCGTCCTTCCATACAAACATGAGTATTTGCCTTACTCTTCTTATATCGAACAATCGAGGAACATGTTTACAGGTAATCATGAAAAAAGTCGTAAGACCCGTCCGGGAAGCAGACGTTTTTCAACCCTCACTTTCCATACCGTGAACTAAGTGGTAATAGAAAATGAATCCCTATGCATACTAAGGGGAGGAGGTGTATATATGACCGATCGAAGGGACTTAGAGAACCGGAACCTGCCTGATTTTGATGAAATTAGTGACCACATCCTTCCCTCACAAAACAATCTTCCCATTATTGCTTTTGGGAAGAATGCTGATGGAATAGATGAACCAGATGAACTTTCTTATTTCGAAGGACAAAGGAGAATAAATCAGGAGCACCGTGAAAACCCTCAAAAATAAAAGAAAGCGATTGAAGACATTCCTTCAATCGCTTTCCAATTATACTCCGCGCTTGTTTCCCCATACCAAAGTATGCAGCTGCGGGAGCACCCGCACATGATTTAATTCTTCCTTCTCACAAACCTCTTCAATGAGCGCTTCATAATCCAATAATAGATTTGACACAAGCTTTGGTGTATCTCCTTCGGAAACAGAAGGGTTACCTGTCTGAATATAGAATGGAACTTCAGGATAGAGTTTATGAATCTTTGTGGCGTATTCCAGATCTTTATCATCAAACACCACAACTTTTAAGCTGAATTGTGAGCCGTTTTCAATTAAACGCTGAACAATGAAATCCAGCTTCTCAAAATCAGTCTCCATTTTCGAACTTGGAGGCTTTGGAGAAAGTGTCAGGTCATCTATATCATAGAACCAATCCTGCCAGCGGCTTCCTTGCGTCTCTAAGGCGGAAGCTATGCCATTCTCCTTTAAGATGTCGACAAGCTCCTTCAAATGAGCCAACAGAGCAGGATTACCACCCGAAATGGTTACATGAGAGAACTTGTTCCCACCGACTTCTTTCAGCCTGTTCCACACTTTTTCAGCCGTCATAAGCTGAATATCCTCTTTCGCAGATCCATCCCACGTAAAGGCTGAATCACACCAGGAACAACTATAATCACATCCCGCAGTTCGAACAAACATCGTCTTTTGACCTATTACCATACCTTCCCCCTGAATGGTGGGACCAAATACTTCTAAAACGGGGATTTTCTTCATGATTGTCTCACCTTTGGTCTGTAAATGACGTAACTTGTCGGTGTTTCTCTTAAAAATACTTGAAGGCATTTAGGTTGGTGAGACAGTGTATCTAAATGAGCCTGAATGATTTCCCACATCACTTTCGCTACAACTTCAGTGGTCGGGAACACATTGCCGTTCTCTGCAGAAAACAATTCATCTTCGTTCATAACCTTATGATCAAAGCGCTTATGAATCAGCTTTTTAATGTGTTGGAAATTAATAAGAAACCCGGAATCATCAAGCTGATCCCCGCCAATCGTAATATTGGCAAAGTACGTATGACCATGGATCTCCTGACAGCTTCCTGCATCCACATGTGGAATATAATGGGCCGCCGCAAAATGCATATCTTTATTTAATTCAAATTCATAAGTGTGGTCAGGAGTCGGGTAGATTTGTTGTATCATCTTCCCTCTCCCCCTTTTTTTGCCCTTTTATATTCTTCCAGCCCTTTTTGTCTAAGCTCACATGCAGGGCACTCACCGCACCCGCTGCCTTTAACCCCATTATAGCAAGTGAGTGTATTTTCCTGTACATAACGGAAAGCACCTAAATCATCTGCCATTTCCCACGTTTGTGCCTTATTGATCCACATAAGTGGAGTATGAATCACAAACTGATCATCCATGGATAGATTGAGGGAAACATTCAAGGATTTCACAAAAATATCCCGGCAATCAGGATAGCCGCTGAAATCCGTTTCACATACACCTGTTACAATATGCCTCGCTCCGATTTGCTTCGCTAGTATGCCCGCAAATGACAGGAATAATAGATTTCTCCCAGGAACGAATGTGGACGGTAATTCACCATCCTGATGAGTGATTTCTTCATCTGCCCGTGTTAAAGCACTTGGTGCCAATTGATTTAATAAACTCATATCTAATACATGGTGAGTGACTTCCAGATCCTCTGCAATCTCTTTTGCACAGTCCAGCTCTGCAACATGCCTCTGACCATAGTTAAATGTCACCGCTTCTACTTCATTAAATGCTTTCTTTGCCCAAAATAAACACGTTGTACTATCTTGACCTCCGCTGAATACGACTAACGCTTTCTCTGTGTTCATAAAAGGTTCTCCTTTCTTTTCTACAGGCTCTTTTGCCATGAAAAGAAGAAAGAGATTCTGTGATACCCTATAACATTGGCTTTAAAGCCGTCATTAACAAAAAATAACGACACCTAAGGATGCCGTTTTCCTTAGTTTTTTATAGAGGGTTGTGCTAGAACCTCTCGAGACTTATCTATAATCCCAGTTCTTCTTCTTTTGTCATCAACCAATATAACGTTTTTTCTCAAAAAAATCTACCGTTTACGGGAATTTCATAGGAAAATTAATCTCCATCGTGACCAGGTCTCCATCTAACCGGCCGTCGTGCTTTTTAGCCTTCTTATTTTAAACGAAGGAGCCTTCTTCGTTTTCTCCGTTTTTTCGTGCTGAACCTGAGCCAGCCGATTTTCATAAAGAAACCAAACATGATCAGTGCGATGATACCCATAACCCCGAGAACGATAAAGTATCCGCTTCGCTCATCGAGTTCCGGCATATAGACAAAGTTCATCCCATACAGGCCCGCAATAAACGTAAGAGGCATAAAAATCGTCGTAATGACGGTTAAAGTCATCATGATATTATTCATTTTATCCGAGTTAATGGATAAATAATTATCCCGGATATCAGATGAAAATTCACGATACGATTCAAGCATCTCGACAAGCTTAATTAAATGATCGTACACATCATTAAAATAAAGCTGCTCTTCTTTAAGTGCATTCAATCTGCCTGAATTGCTGATTCGATATAATAAATCCCTCATGGGAACGAGGGTTCTTCTTAACTTTGACATATCATGACGAATATCGAATAATTCATCCATCAAATCACTATCAGCATCTTCATTCGTGTTATCTTCAATTTTATTGAGGCGGTCTTCAATACTATAAACAAGCGGAAAATAATCGTCCACTAACCGGTCACCAATTCCATGCATGACCTTAAAGGGACTTAGCTGATCCCCTTCTTGCTGAACTTTTTCCCATACACTATTTAATTCCCTTACAGGCTGCTTATGGAAGGTTACGATAAAACTTGCGTTCACAAACATATTCACTTCGTGAGAATCCAGGGTTTTCTGATTAATGGCATGCAGAAGGACAAATATGTACTGATCATAAAAATCTAGCTTAGCCCGCTGACTGAAATCGTCAAGGCAATCCTCTATTGCAAGTGGATGGAATCGAAAGTACAGTTTAAGTAACCGAATATCCTTACTGGTCGGCTCTGAAAAATCCACCCAATACCATTTAACCCCCTTTTCTTTTATTCTGGATAAGGGAACATTCTGTTCAATTTCCCCATTCTCCATAATAATACTCGTTCGAATCATAAGGCTCTCCCTAACTTACATTTATTTTTTTATCCATTCCCTTTTTCTTCAACATTCAAACAAAATCACTACGTAAAAGCTTGAATTAATGATAAAATATGAATCAAATTATTAAAGTAGGTGTACGTATTGGAACAGTATATTAACCCTCGGGTCAAGGACATCCAGATATCGGGTATACGAAAGTTTTTTAATATGGTGGCAGACATAGACGACATCATTTCCCTGACAATCGGTCAGCCGGATTTTCCTACCCCACAACATGTTAAGGACGCGGGGAAGGCTGCCATTGATGATGACTTCACTTCCTATACCCATAATGCAGGATTCCTCGAATTACGAGAAGCTGCGGCTTCATATGTAAAAGAAAAATATAATGTACATTATAACCCTGTAAATGAGGTCATAGTCACAAACGGCGCTTCTCAGGGGATCGATGTGATTCTTCGTACTCTATTATGCGAAGGAGATGACTGCCTTATCCCCGGACCTGTGTATCCAGGCTATGAACCGATCATTAAACTTTGTGGTGCTAATCCCGTACATGTTGATATCACACAAAATGATTTTAAGTTGGATGCCGCTCTTATTGAGGGTAGCTTAACTCCTTCTACAAAATGTGTCATATTGCCTTATCCATCCAATCCAACAGGGGTAAGCCTATCAAAAGCGGAATTAAAAGAGATTGCCGACTTGCTTAGAAATAGAAATATCTTTGTGTTGGCTGATGAAATTTATAGCGAGCTTACCTTTGATGATTCACATTATTCCATTGCTGAATATTTAAGAGATCAAACCATCGTCGTCAATGGTTTATCTAAATCACATAGTATGACCGGTTGGAGGATCGGGCTGGTATTCGCTCCAGAATCGATTGCAAACCATCTTCTAAAGGTTCACCAGTACAATGTTTCCTGTGCTTCTTCTGTCTCCCAGAAAGCTGCCTATGAAGCTCTTACAGACGGAAAAGATGATGCTGTAGATATGAAGAAAGAATATAAAAAACGAAGGGACTATGTATACAACCGATTAGTTGAGATGGGATTTGAAGGAATCGTCAAACCTGACGGGGCCTTCTACTTTTTCGTCAAAATACCTGATCGGATTCTTTTGAGTTCATTTGATTTCTCGTTGGCACTTGCCCAAGAGAAAAAGGTGGCTGTCGTACCCGGGGATGCCTTTTCAGAGCTCGGAGAAGGTTACTTCCGACTATCCTATGCCTGCTCCATGGAACAGCTGAAAGAAGGACTCGACCGTATCCACTCCTTCATCCAAACCTGACAAGAGGGACGGACCTTGTATAACAAGGTCCGTCCCTCTTCATGTTACCCTTTATATTCACCGTTATTTTTAGATGCTTCTTCTTTTTTGGCTTTGTCTTTGTGTATTTTGTTTGTTGCCGCACTTCCGATTTCGTGGGCAAATTCCGCATTGATCTTAGAAGAATCGAACCCTTTTTTGTTCTTTTGTTGTGGATCATTCTTTTTTGTACGTTTCGCCATTTCTTTTACACCCCTTTTATTGATCATGCTTATCCTTCAATGGATTAGCATAAGATTATTATTCGCTTTCTTCTTTTTCACTATACGAACCAACTCCCGTTATAAAAATGCAAAAAAAGAACCAACCCAGTTAGCTGAGTTGGTTCAAAAAAAGGAAAAGGGGGTGTTAGTGAGAAATTAATCTCCAATTTCATGCTTAATTATAGAATACCCGCTTTCCAGAATGATAAACCGCCCTTCTGCAAAAAATTCAATTTTTTTTCAGAAGAAAAGTTATTTCAGTAAAACACTTTAAAAAAGCGCTTTCATAACGTATAATGAACAAGTAAATTCTGAGAAGAGAGGTTCTGACATGTATGTGAAAGAACAGTACGTTTTCAGAAACGATCAGATTTATAAAGCTGTTATCAGAAATTATTGCAAGGATGATTTCGACGACTTGATATCCGTTCAAAAAAGAGCATTCCCACCTCCCTTCCCATCAGAATTGTGGTGGAATAAAGACCAACTCGCACATCATTTGTCTCATTTCCCTCTTGGGGCCATGTGTGTGGAAGTTGACGGGAAGTTAGTGGGGAGTATGACAAGCTTAATCGTCGACTTTGATCCGTTAGAACCTCATCATACGTGGGAAGACATAACTGATGATGGATATATCCGGACTCACAATGAGAATGGAAATACATTGTATGTGGTAGATCTATGTATCGACCCTGATTATAGGGGATTTAAACTTGGAAAAGTCTTGATGAATGCCATGTTTGAGATTGTGGTTCATTTAAAATTGGATCGCTTACTTGGCGGCGGTCGGATTCCTACCTATCATAAAGTGGCCAAAGATTTTCCGATTGAGGAATATATACAGAAATTAACGAGTGGAGAATTCAAGGATCCCGTCATTACGTTTCTTCTGCAAACAGGACGCACTCCATTAAAAGCGGTTAAAGGGTACCTGAAGGATGAAGAATCATGTGACTATGGGGTTTTAATGGAATGGAAAAATCCCTTTAAAAGTTCAAGGTTCTAGCGTGTTTTGTAAATTGATGCACTCCCTGAAAAGAAAAAAGGGATTGAAAGAACTATAAGTTCCTTCAATCCACAAGAAAGGGGGAAATGAGAATGAAAAGGCCCAAAGGGTGTGCCTTATTCTTCACAGATATAATACCCTCATTTCCACCATCTAAACCTAAATTCATTCCATTGATGTCGCTTTTTTCACAGCAGAAATGACAGCATCATTGGTGTCTAATTGTAGTGCTTGCTCTGCCAGTTCTTTCATTTCGGCACGGTTCAACTGACGAATTTGAGAACGAGCGCGTAAGATCGATGTAGCACTCATAGAGAACTCATCCAAACCTAATCCCAGAAGGATCGGAACAGCAATCTCATCTCCGGCCATTTCACCACACATACCTGCCCATTTGCCTTCTTTATGAGCCGCATCAATTACCATTTTGACTAAACGTAAAATGGCAGGGTTATACGGTTGGTATAAGTAGGAAACCCGCTCATTCATGCGGTCGGCAGCCATTGTGTACTGAATCAGATCATTGGTTCCGATAGAGAAGAAATCTACTTCCTTGGCAAAAACATCCGCCATTACGGCTGTGGATGGAATTTCTACCATGATTCCCACTTCAATATGATCAGCTACATTTGTACCATTCTTAAGAAGAGCTTCTTTCTCTTCTTCAAGGATAGCTTTCGCTTCTCTGAACTCTTGAAGATTTGAAATCATCGGGAACATGATTTTCAGATTTCCAAATGGACTGGCCTTTAATAACGCTCTAAGCTGAGTACGGAAGATATCCTGTTCGTCCAGACAAAGTCGGATCGCACGATACCCCAGGAATGGGTTCATTTCTTTCGGAAGATTTAAGTAAGGAAGCTCTTTATCTCCACCGATGTCAAGGGTACGAACCACTACAGGTTTCCCTTCCATACCTTCTAATACAGCCTTATAAGCTTCGTATTGCTCGTCTTCAGACGGTAATTCATCACGACCCATGTATAGGAATTCTGTACGATACAGACCTACACCTTCTCCGCCGTGATTCTTCACCCCTTCAAGGTCCTTAGGTGTCCCAATATTGGCAGCAAGTTCAACATGCTCCCCATCCTTGGATACCGTTGGTTCATTGACAAGCTTCGCCCATTCAGCTTTTTGTTCTTCATATCGGGCATGCTCTTTCTTATACTCTTCGATGACTTCCGGAGTCGGATTAATATGTACTTGTCCATTTAATCCGTCAACGATGATCATGTCACCATTTTCAACAGAGGAAGTAATGGATTTCGTTCCCACTACAGCTGGAATCTCCATTGAACGGGCCATAATGGCCGAGTGGGATGTTCTTCCACCGATATCTGTTGTAAATCCTTTAACAAATTCACGGTTTAATTGTGCCGTATCAGATGGTGTAAGATCCTCTGCGATCACAATCACTTCTTCTGTCACCATGCTAGGGTTCGCAATCTGCACGCCCAGAAGGTGTGAAAGGACACGTTTCGTCACGTCACGAATATCTGACGCGCGTTCTTTCATGTATTCATTGTCCATGGATTCAAACATGGATACAAACATATCCGCTGTTTCTTTAAGGGCGAATTCAGCGTTTACATTTTCAGATTTCACTTTGTCTTCGATTGGTGTCAGTAGTTCTGGATCGCTTAGGACAAGAAGATGCGCTTCAAAGATTTGAGCTTTATCTTCACCTAAATCTTCTCTTGCTTTATCACGGATCGCTTCAAGCTCTGACTTTGACGTCGCAATGGCTTCCTGGAAGCGTGATACTTCCTGTTCAGCATTTTCCACGTTTTTCTTTTCAAAGCTTAGGTCGGGTTCAACTAAGCGATATGCTTTCGCTATGGCAATACCATTTGATGCCGCAATTCCTTTTAAAAGACTGGACATTACTCAGCTAAACCTTCTTTGTTCAATGTTTCCTGTAAGCTGTTTAACGCTTCATCTTCGTCGCTACCTTCAGTAATGATTGTGATTTCTGCACCTTTACCAACACCTAAAGACATAACACCCATGATTGATTTCAAGTTTACTTTCTTTTCTTTGTATTCTAGATGTACATCGCTGTCGAATTTGCTTGCCGTTTGAACCAGTAGAGTTGCCGGACGAGCGTGAATTCCTGTTTCAGCTGTAACTGTAAATGTTTTTTGTGCCATGTAAATCGACTCCTTAATTTATCTTGTTTTTGGTTGCTTCATTAAAGTAATGGATTATGTAGAATACGTCAACTATTTCTAGTAAATAATCCATTCCTACTATAAAGCTGTTCAATAAAAAAGAATAGCATGCAATGAAGAGATACACAATTGTAAAGCTTGATTTTTTTAGTATTTCATAAATTTCCCACTGTTATGAACCTATTTATGTAAAATTTCATGTGCCTTTATCAAAAAAATCCCCCTCAGCAATGTGGGAGGGAATCTTTAGTATGAGTCATTTAATTCAAAATAATACTATTCTCTTTCTACCGTTTCTGATTTAGTCTTCATGATATTGTAGCCGATTTTTGCTTTTATGATGGTTCCCTTCAGTGTCATTTCATGATCTTCAGAGGTGTTTGTATATACGTTTACTAAGTCACATATGCAGCGAGAGAATAATTCTGAGAGTTGTTTTAATTCCTGTACCTCATGCTTGCCATCCTCTTTCATTAGTTCTTCTATGACATCCATGGCTAAACTCTTCACTCTTAGCGCCTGTTCTGTTTGGTAATTCATATAGCACTATCCCCTTTCCTTCCATTCTTTCTCTATCATATGCAGGAAAAACTAGATTAGAACAGGAGTGCTATATGGTATCTATACATTTAATTGGGCATCTCTCGTAAATAATTGCTTATATCCCATTAATATAAAACTGATGACCGTTAAGGCTACACTCCCCACTATACCTAAAAGTATGGCAATCTGATACTCGATGGCTACTAATGGACTAATCCCCGAAAGGATCTGCCCTGTCATCATTCCAGGTAAAAAGATGATGCCCATCCCTAACATATTATTGAGAGTGGGAAGAATCGCTGCATCAAAGGCATTATCTACATATTTCTTGGAGGCTGCTTTAGGGGTTGCTCCGAGCATGAGGGCCCCTTCTACCTTTTCTCTTTGATCCTTTAATCCCCCTAATAGAGTATTGATCCCCAATGTGATGCCCGTCATGGAATTGCCCACAATCATTCCCGCAATGGGTATGAAATATCTAGGTTCGTACCAAGGTGAGAAATGGATCACCACCATATTAAAGTAGAATAAGCTAATGAGTGTTCCAATTAGTAAAGATAGGGCCGCAATCCCTTTCAGTTTCTTATCCATCTCGTATTTAACCTGTTTAAATATATTCCTGATGGCGAAGGCTTCCATAATCACAATGATACCTATCGTAAGCCACGGACTTGGATGATCAAAAATATAAGTCAGTATGTAACCTGCCATGATTAACTGAATGGTCATTCTAAAAGAGGCCAGGATGATCTGCTTCTCCCTGGAAATCCCTCTCCACTTCACAATGAATAACAATAGAAGAACGAAGACGTATGCTGCTATAAATCTCCACAACTCAATATCAATAATGCCTTTATCCAAAATACTCTCTCCTTCTTTTATTTTGCTATGGTAATGATCTCTTCACCATATTGCTCGGCAACGTTGGTCGAATGAGTGACCATGATGATGGTTCCTCCATGACCTTTGGCAGTTTCGATAAAGCTTCTCATCACTTCAATTTCCATTTCCTCATCTAGAGCAGACGTTGGCTCGTCCAATAAATAGACAGGTGGCTTCATCAATAGCACCCTAGCAAGGGACAGGCGCTGTCTTTCCCCTCCGGATAACCGTTCAGCAATTCCATCCAAAGGTTTATCCAGCTTTACGATTTCCAGTGCCTTCATGAGCTCCTCACGACTTGCAAGGGGCTTTTCCGAAAAAATAAGACCCTTCTGCAAATTCTCTTCTACTGTATCCCCGAACAATAAGGGGGTTTGTGAAATCATCACTACTTCTCTACGAAGTTTTACAGAGTCAATTTCTTGTAAGGGAGTCTCATTATAATAAATCGTTCCTTCATCTGGTAGATTCATTTTATTCAGCAATTTTAGAAGAGTAGACTTTCCCGCACCGCTTTCACCGATGAGGCAGGTTGTTCGGTTTGAGGATACCTCCATATGATCGATGCTTACTATATTTTTAAATATTACGTTTTCTATTTGAAACAGCATTAGCCCCACCTCTCCTAAATTTACATTTATCATACCCTAAAGAAGCATGAAATAAAGAAGCTGGTGCTCGAAAGGAGAACTTCGAGCACCAGCTTCATTCATGTCGTGTATTCAAGGATTCGATATGTTCACGGATTCGTTTTGTGAATAAATCCACTTCATCCTGTTCCGGAACTCCACGTCCATATCTCACGCGTTCGTATATAGTGAAAAATTGGGCACTTTCCTTCAAATCAATTCTAGCGAACCAAGCTTGGACATTTTCATTCGGAAGCCTGCCCACTTCATTCTTGTAAGCTTCTTCTTCTAACATTTCCATCGATTTCCTGATTGCGTCCCTTGCTTTAGAATATTCGACCTGCTCTTTTTGATTATGCGTATCAGCCTCTCCTCCTGCCCGGGTCATCATGACAGGTGTTGTCCCCTCATTCAATGATAAATGCAAGGACGTTTTTCTTTTCTTGAACAAATAAATGATTGCAAATAAAACCAATAGGGCCAGCAATGCCTCATCTACCCATGAAAACGAAAGTCCGTCACCAAGGGTACTGAGCTGGGATTCATCATACATTTGTTGTTCCATCTCATTTCCGTCTCCCTTTTCCGGATTACTTTCAAAAAACTTCATGATCAAATCCCTTAATTTAATCAATATATTAAAGATCGGGTCGATCAAAAAGGAGAATAACCAAAACACTTTTTCAAGGAGCCAATAGACTCCTTGGCTGATCACTGAACTAACAGCTGCAAGTATCCCACCGCTTACAAACACGATGAGCAGGAGGGCAAAAGGCTTGTATATACTCTTCTTTACTCCTTTACTATCGCTGGCCAACATCCTTTGAAACGAAGTGAAGGTCCCAATGAACGCGAATAATAGAAATAGCAGACTGTAAACCAGATATGTGTTTTCCAACTCTCTTATGGATCCCGAGAATAAAGAAACAGCAGAGATAAATAGAAAAATCAATACGTTCCCACTGCTGACTTCAATTGATGGGTCCTTGATCTGTAGATAGGAGCTGACTCTCCAGTGCAGAAAGATCGCAGCGGGAAGCAAAACCCACCAGGACGCCGAGAATAATATGATCCCAATTCCAACCCCCAGGGCAAACACAGCAAATAACAGGAGAGGATTGAAGCTCTGCACTTTGAAGGATATGGCCGTGTAAGTCAGTATCAAGACCAACATCATTGCAAAAGCGGGCACGTATTGGTTCAACACGACGTCTCCAGTAAATAGAAACGTAATGGCCAGCAGGACAAACAAAAGATCAATTCCTGCATACAGCCCCATTTTGATAAAAAGCATTTTTTTATGTTTCGCTAGGAAGGAATTTTCAATGAACGATTCCATAATGTGACGACTCCTTGTTCTTCTTCTAAGCTCAGCTTAAAGATATGTGGATGGCCTTTGCCGATATTCTGCAATAAGTCCTCTTCCCTTGACCCAAGCGAACCGGCGACAATAAAGACGGACGGTACCAGTCTACGTAGATATAAATGCTGGAGGACGATGTGGAAGGGCATGGTGAATTCATCGGTAGATAAGGTAGCTAAAAGCTCCAGCCCTCTCTGCCGGTGCTTCCTTCCTGTCCCTGGTTGCAAATAGTAATAAGGGGTAAGTCCCGGTGTTCTCACATTTAAGACCAGGGAAAAAGAGATGTTTTGCTCCACGGCAAGTTGCATAAGGTAAGCAGCATGCTTGATGATTCCCTCCAACTTGCTTGTAATGGCAAAACGGTCAGAGATATTGATGGCAATCATCCACTCATTTTGAGTAGCAGGCGCGAAGATTTTCGTTTGCAGCTCACCGGTTCGCGCAGAAGCCTTCCAATGAACGTCCTGAAATCGGTCTCCCTGTACGTACCCCCTTGTGCCTACGGGGTGGAACACATCATGAAACAAAGAATGAGGGGTAGATACGTCCCCTTGCCTTAATGTAAGCTGTTGTTCCACCATTTTTACAGGTGATGAAGAAGGAAACACCATAATGGTGGTTGGAACTGAATCGAGCAGATTCAAGAGAACCTTACCACTTCCGAAAAGATGAGGGATCTCAAGTTGCATATTGGTAATACGGCATAATCCTCTTCTCTTGCCTTTGACCGGCAGCGTAATCTGCCCCTCTTCATTTTTCCGAATGGAGAATGGGATGCATACCTCGATCTCGTTTGCAATGCCCAATGAATATGGATGCTTCGTAGGCTCTACAATATCTTTAAATGTCATCTTCAATGTTGCTCCCCAAATGGGAAGTCCTTTGTTTTCAAGTTTAAACACCCAATTATCTTCCTCGTCACAATGAAGCTTTAATCTGCGTTGGAATCTTTCAATCATGATTCCCTCTCCCACTTTTAACAGATACCATTGATGAACGCGAAAATAGAGGATGATCAATAGGAAAATCCCCAATCCAACATACGATTGTACATAGAAGCTTGCTGCCCCGACAATGACAAGGAGCACTAAACTCATGGATATATAAGGGTCTTCTACTACTTCGCGCTTCCAGTTCACTGCGCCTGCCTCGCTTCAACAGGCAGCATGGCCATCTCTATTATTCTGTCAATCAATTCTTCAGGTGTTTTGGTAAGGGAGGCCTCAATGGTTAATTGAACTCTATGCTGAAGCACAAATGGTGCTACCGCTACGACATCCTGGGGTCTGACGAAGTCCCTCCCCGCTATGAATGCCTGGGCCTGGGATGCTTTTAAAAGAGCTAAACTTGCACGTGGACTTGCCCCTACTTCTACCCATTCATGCTCCCTTGTCTCCCTTGTGATCTGAAGGATATAAGATTCGATATCCTCAGAGATATGTACCTCTTTAACGAGACTTGAAAGAGATTGAATTTCACCCAGGCTCATCACCTTCTCTACTGTCTGTAAAGGCTGTGATGATTTAAATCGATTAAGAATACTGCGCTCCTCTTCGAAACTTGGGTATGCAAATGGAATCTTCAACAGAAAACGATCCAGCTGGGCTGCTGGTAGAGGAAATGTCCCCTGCTGTGATTCAATCGGGTTTTGCGTCGCTACTACAATGAACGGAGGCTGTAATGATACCGTTTCTCCATCGATGGTGATCTGTTTCTCTTCCATCACTTCAAGTAAACTTGCCTGGGTTCTGGGAGTAGCTCTATTAATTTCATCTGCTAATAACACATTAGTGACAACTGGTCCGGTTCTCAATTCGAATTCCTGGGTTTTTGGATTGAAAAACTGAATGCCTGTTACATCACTCGGCAATACATCCGGTGTAAATTGTATTCGCTTAAAATCTCCTTCAATACAATGTGAAAATGTCTTAGCCAATAACGTTTTACCGGTCCCCGGTACACTCTCTAGCAAGACGTGCCCTTCCTGAAGTAAGGCAATCAATAGAAGATCCACTTCTTTCTCCCTTCCAATCAGGACTTTGCTCATTTCTTTTTTTATGTTTTGTATAGTAGACACTTTTGCTCCCCCTCTATTTATCTATTATTTTTTAAAACAACAGTAAATATTTATCGAATATTCTAAAAATAAAACCATCCTCATTATACCATAGTATGTTGTTAAAATATCCCTTTTTTATAACGATAAAGAGCCGGTCACCATCCCTGTCTTGGGTTCGTAACCGGTAGGTCTTCTATGTTCATACAAATTTTTATTAATACTTATCCTATCCCCCGAACCGTGTTAATGCTCATAGATCATCTTCCTTGTCATCCCACCATCCACCACTAAGTTTTCTCCAGTAATGAAATCATTATCAGGATGAGCAAGAAATAAGCATGCCCTTGCTATATCTTCGGGTTTTCCGACTCTGCCCGAAGGATGCTGGTCATGGTCCTTGTCCCGTAATGATTCATAATCTTCGGTTTGAATCCAGCCGGGACTAATTGAATTCACCCGGATTCCAACCTTACTCAGTGTAATGGCCATGGAATGAGTCAAACTCACGATGCCCCCTTTTGTTGCAGAGTAGGCTTCCGTATCCGGCTCAGACATTGAAGCTCTGGTAGAGGCCATATTAATGATGCAACCTCCTCGGTTCTTCATTAGAGCAGCCCCCTCTCTACTGCAATAGAAGACACTGCTTAAGTTTGACGATAGAATGCTGTCCCAGTCCTCGGGAACCATCTCCCAAAAGGACATGAACCTCGAAACACCTGCATTGTTAATAAGTACGTCCACTACGCCATGATCTTCTTTTATCTTTGAAAAGACATTTTTTACTTGTTGATAGACTCCCACATTCACCTTATGAAACCGTGTTGAATAACCTTCTGAATTGAGCTGCAGGGATAATTCCTCCCCTTTATCCCCATCCATGTCCATAAATTCAACAGCTGCGCCTTGCTTCGCAAATTCTTCAACCAGCGACTTACCGATCCCATTCGCTCCACCTGTTATGCAGACAATTTTATCATTCAACCTTGTCATCTCCCTCTATCTTCAATTATTTTCATTTGCGATCCACTGATCATTCTTCCTAAAAAGCATACCCTTTCCCCGTTGCCCTCAACCCTCTCTCAGACATATAGAAAAGGATCAACCTGTGGAAATGCCGGGACATTCCAAGGTTAATCCTTTTATTTATTGTACTATCTTATTTTTTGTAGGTTTATTACGATCATTACGCTGATGAATATTGATTAAGGCATCCAGCTCTTTACTAAGTTGAATGGTGGCTGGACTGGTAAGCCCAAAACGAACGCCTGACTCTATCATCTTCCATCTTACCGTTTCAATTCGAGCCACAATGGTTCCATTCATCAACATCACCTCTTTTTCTTTCCTCTATTTTACTATTAATTCCACGTAGAGAAAAGAAAAAAGTATTCGAACGCTATTTTGATATTGAGTGAAATCCTGCGCAATGATTATTTTGCGAAGCGGTGTTTTCCAATGGTTAGCAATGTGTCTCTATTGGTAATCCAATCGCTTGTAGATGTTACTGGGTTATAGAAGAAGAGAGAACCTTGTCCCTGACCTCTGAAAGCCAAAGCCTCTTGAACAGCGTCTCTCGCTTCCTGAGAAGGCGCTTTGTTGATTTCCCCGTTTTGAACAGGTGAAAAGGCATAATGACCGTTTGCTACCTGGTAGATTACTTCTTTAATAGAATTAGGGAATTCAGTGGAATCCACTCGGTTTAAAACAACGGTTGCGACAGCCACTTTACCTGCATATGATTCTCCTTTAGCTTCTGCATGAACCAGTTTTGCCAGTAACTCACGATCTTCAACTGTTACTTCATTTTCCGGTATCGCTAACGTTTGACCTGGATGAATTTCATTGTCTTTCAAGTCGTTCTCTTTTTTGAGTTGAAGGACAGATACAGATTTCTCCTTACCTATATCCCAAAGAGACTCACCATTTTCTACAGTGTGTACTCCTTTAGCTGCAATAGTTTGAGTAGAGAATGAAACAATCGAAAGGGCTGCAATCCCTACTAGTAAGCTTTTCTTAATCATATTTCTACCTCCTAATTAGCGCTCCCCACTAAGATAACAACGAATAAACAGGATTTCATCAGGTAATGGTTACCACCTTCCGTTTTTGGTAGCCTGGCAAGGCATTCTAAAAAACCATAGTGCTTCATATATTGGAAATGAACAAAAAAAAACGGAGGATCTCATCCCCCGCTTCTTCTAACTTCTTGGTGTATCTAAATAGTGATAAAGAATATTACCGCCATGCTGAGCCACTCCACGAAACTGTTTAAAATCCTCTTGTTTAACGAGTACAGATCGAAAGGGAAGAAAGTCTTCTTTCATCACTCTTATTTCTTCAATCTCTCTTGTGCGCAATAAATTTAATTGTTCAAGAATTTCTGTTTCACTCATATCCAAACCTCCATCCTGAATGTCTCTATTGTAGGTTTAAAAGGATGTAAACCTCAAGAATAATTTTTTCGATGAAATTTTTAGAAAACTCTTTACCTTTTCTTGAGTTTACGTCAGAATATTAGTAATCGTTTGTAGAATTTTGGCAAAAAGGGGCGACCTCTCATGAAAAAAGCAGAAATTGGAAATGTGATCGAATTTAGAAAAGGTTTAAAAGGCATTGTAGAGAAAGTAAATGAAAACTCAGTTATCGTTGATCTGACGTATATGAAAAATTATCGGGACCTTGAACTGGAAGAAAAAACAGTTGTTAATCATAAAAACTATAAAATAGTTGAAGCATAGTACGATCATCTAAAAGGTGGAGAATAAAACTCCACCTTTTTAAATTGAGTTCTTAAACAAGAGAAAGGTTTACGGAAATGTCTTTAAGGATACTCTTATAGCATACTGTATCGTAAGGTGGACCCCCGTCATGAATTTAAATATTCACATTGTTAACAAAGCCAGGAAAAGCTTTTGGTTTGTACCCTTTTTATTTTCACTCATTTCATTAGCACTTGCTCTCATCACCTTCTATTTTGATTGGTGGTTGAGTCAGCATGAGTATCCTTTGTTCCCTAAGGTACTGTTTTCCAATTTTGATTTATCCATGACTATCATCAGTACGATTGCGTCTTCGATCATGACCATGACGACGATTACCTTTTCAACGATTATGGTCGTATTAACCACTTTTTTGTCCCAATATTCACCCAGGACCCTGCAGAACTTCATTAATGACCGTCCCACACAACGGGTTCTAGCCATTTTTGTTTCGGGTGTGGTCTATTGCATCACGTTGTTGATTCTCCTTCAGGACGAGTCCGGACAAAAATTATATATTTCTTCGGCCTTTGCCGGTATAGTGGCGATTATTTGTTTATTTGTTTTCGTCTACTTTGTTCATCATGTTTCCAATTGGGTGAAGGTAAGTAATTTAATACATAATATAACAATCAAAACGAATCAAAAAATCGATAATAGTTATTTATATAGAAAGAATGCCATCAATGAACAGCCTTCAACCTTTAATGAGGCGCTCTTTGACGAGACGGAGCCCATTTTGGTGTATAGTGAGCAATCAGGTTACATACAACAGATCAATATTGAAGGAATGATCAATAAAGCCGCCAAGGATGAAGCAGTTATCCGCATGGTGAAAACACCCGGTGAATACTTACTTGAAGGAACCCCTGTCATGACAGCCTGGACGACGAATAAAGAGATTGATGTAGAAGACTACTTGGAATACCTCGTATTCGGGCCTGATAAAGAGCCCATGGAAGACATTGAACTTGGGATAAGAAAGCTGGTTGAAATAGCCTTGAGAGCCATTTCCCCCGCCATCAATGACCCGAATACGGCAAAAAACTGTATAGAAGAAATCGGGATCATTCTATCGAAGCTGGCTAAACACAAGCTTCCAAGCTCTTATTTATCGGATGAAGAAAACAATGTGCGAATCATATTGGAACAGCCGACCTTTGGTGATTTTCTATACAAGAGTTTTTACCAGTTAAGGCATTACGGGAAGCAGGACATATCCATTATTGCAGAAATCCTCCGTTCACTGAGAATGATAGGGGAAAACAACAGCGAAGAAACGAAGCGCATGGTCTGGACGTTTAAAGACTATATTCTCGAAGGAATCGACTATGACAGCCTCCAAAACCTCGACATGCAGTACATTATGAGACATCTGGATGAATTGGCTGCAGCTTGCAGACAAACGAATTGGGATAAGGATGAAGTGCGGAATAAATATTTCCCCGAACAATATAAGACAGGCGACTCTTACCATCATCAGAAAGAATAGTAATTGGAGCCAAGAAAAAACGGATGCCCGAGGCATCCGTTTTTTCTTATTCTTTTCCTTTTTTTCCTTCTGAAAGCTCCTTGAAGGATGATACTTTGCCATGAGGATGCTGTTCCTGTTTTCTTACATTCCACTGTCTTTCTTTTTCGTGTTTTGATTGCGTCATGTTCACCACTCCTTTTTTATTAGTCTCTATTAACATGAGCAGCAGACCCGCATTTTACTCTCACCTCCATGATTATTTATTGGGTTTCATCCAAAGAAGAATGATGAATAATAAGCTCATATATCCAAAAAGCGGGTACAGATAGGACAGAAGTTCACTATATTCAAAAAAGCTTAACGAATAGATCACGAGGAAGATACCCGTAAAGGTCATTAGGGAAGAACCCTTCCAATAATTCGTTAATTGTTTCTCCAGACCAAATACCCCCCCGATCACGGAAGTGAAAATTTCACCATAAATGATGATGATATAAATCATATAAAAGCCGGAAACAAAGGATTTCATCACCACGGCCATCGGAATTTGGTATTGTGTCACATTCGGGATCATGACTAAGGTAATATGACTAGAAATAAGGATCAGTGTAAGGAAGAAACCGCCAAGATATCCTCCATACTTAATGGTATCCCGGTCTTTCACTTCTCCGGCAACGGGAACGAGAACAGCCTGAGCCATGGCCAAATTAAAGGCCACATATGAAAATGGTGCTACCACGGATTTCCATCCATCCTCAGCATGCGGTATCATAAGAAATGCGTCTAAAAAAGCTGCGTTTCGAACTGAATAAACCATCAAAAAGAGATTAAAGACAATCATAAGAGGAACAACGAACGTATTGACTGCAAAAAGCCCTTTGATTCCTACCATCATCGTGATGAAACCGAGTCCGATCGTCAACAGTATCCCTACTTGCTTAGGTAACAAGAGCTGCTCTTGAAAAACAGCTCCGGCTCCTGAAAGCATAACCGCAGAAACCCCGATCAGCATGATCATCATGACGATATTCATGATCTTAGAAAACCATTTTCCAAAAAGATATTCGTTAAACTCTTCAAAGGACTTCGCTTTAATATCATGGGACTTCAACATAATCTTCGTTCCCATTGTAATAAATAAGTAACCGCTCAATAAAATCGCAATAAACCCGACAAAGCCAAATCGGGTGAAAAACTCTACAATTTCCCTGCCGGTGGCAAACCCGGCTCCTATTACAGTACCTACGTAAACAGCAGCTATTTGAAACGAACCAGCTAATTTTTTCATCCCATCACCTCTGACAACCTTCTACTTCACCTTATGTACAAGCAGGGAAAATCAGAAGCAAAAAAACATTATTCTTCCGGAATCCAATGAATTCTGTATGTAGAAGAGTACTTACTAAAAAGGGCAGACGCAACGTATGCGCCTGCCCTTTTTTAGTTTATAGTGATTGATCATCTATTCCATTCAGCCATTGTCTGATCGGTTCAATGACTTTTTCAACTGTCCCTTCCTGGAATGGAGAATCCAGTTTGGCTGCTTCTACAAGCCCGGTGAATGAAAAGCTCCCTCCCAGTTTACAAAGATCAACATAGGCACCCCACGCTTCCTCACGATTAAGATTCATCTTCTTCCAGAATTGGAATGCACAAATTTGAGCCAATGTGTAATCGATATAATAGAATGGAGAATTATAAATATGGGATTGGCGCTGCCAGAATCCCCCATTTTCCAAGTACGAAATATGGTCGTAGTCCTTATGGGGAAGGTATTCCTTTTCAATTTTTCTCCAGGCGGCATTCCGTTCAGACGGGGAAGCTTCAGGGTTCTCATACACAAAATGCTGGAACTCATCAACTGCCACCCCGTAAGGAAGGAATTCTAGTGCTTCACTTAAATGTGAAAATTGATACTTGTCTGTATCCTCTTCGAAGAAATAATTCATCCATGGCCACGTGAAGAACTCCATGCTCATGGAATGAATTTCACACGCTTCATACGTGGGCCAAATATATTCAGGGATATCGAATCCTCTGCTGGAGTAAACCTGGAACGCATGACCTGCTTCATGAGTCAATACATCAATATCCCCTGAGGTCCCATTGAAATTCGAAAAGATGTAAGGAGACTCATGGTTTGCAATATACGTGCAGTAGCCGCCTCCAGCTTTTCCTTTCTTCGCTTCCAGGTCCATGAGATCATGCTCAATCATGAAATCAAAAAATTCCTTTGTTTCCGGTGACAGCTCTTCGTACATCTTTTTGCCATTATCTATGATCCACTGAGGACTTCCCTTAGGAACCGCGTTTCCGGAAGTAAACTTAAAGCCTTCGTCATAAAACTTCATGGATTCTATCCCAATGCGCTTTCCTTGTCTTTTTTTAAGCTCTGTAGCCAGAGGAACGATATGCTTCTTCACTTGATCGCGGAAAACCTTTACCATATCAGGCGTATAATCCGTCCTCGTCATGCGATAGTATCCTAGTTCGACAAAGTTCTTATACCCTAATGTAGTCGCAATCGTGTGACGCAGCTTGACTAACTCAGCAAACAGACGATCCAATTCTTCTTGATTTTCTTCAAAGAAAGCAACGGTTGCTTGAGCGGCCTCTCTTCTTGTATCCCGATTTACAGATTGTGTGAAAGGGCCCATCTGAGCCAATGTTCTTTCTTCCCCCTCAAAGGGAATCTTTGCAGACGCCATCAGCTTTGTATATTGGGAAGATAACTTATTTTCCTTCTGCAGCAGAGTCACGATGTCAGGCGAAAAAGTCTTCATTTCACTTTCTGCCAGAGCGAATAGCTGCTTTCCCCACTTTTCTTCTAATTCTTTACGATAAGGAGAGTTAACGAGTTCCTGGTAATATTCCGTCACCATTCCGTGAACCTCAGGCATCATTTCATCGATATAATCTTGCTCTTTTTTGTAAAACTCATCATTGGTATCGATAGAATGCCGGATATAGCATATATTTTGCATGGTATCGATGTTCAGACGAATATCATTCAGTTCCTTCATGACATCCACCTGTTCTTGTACATTGGACGCAGACTTGAATTTCCCAAGTAATTGTTGGAAAACGGGTTTAACCTCTTCTAAATTAGGCCTTTCATATGTAAACTGATCAAACTTCATTCCATTGCCTCCTCATAAAATAATCCCGATTATAGTTATTCGACTTTTGATAGAAATTCTCCTGTTTATTGTAGTATCGAATTTCAATATTGGAACCGATGTGAACGGGACGTGCCTTTAAGACAAAATAAAAGCCCCATCTCAAGAGAGACGGGGCACAGGAAGTTCGACTCAATAAGACAAGTCTTTAATCGATAATCCTAATTTCTTCAACATTTCTATCGTTTCTTTCTTCTCATCAGGAGATAGAGCTGACATCAGTTCATGAATTCGATTTTCGTGATTGGGGAATATCTCATCAATTAACTTTCTGCCGTTTTCTGTTATTTGAGCATAGGTAACCCGACGGTCCTTTGGACAAGCATTCCGCTTTAGGTAGCCCTTTTGTTCAAGTTTATCCACTACATACGTAATGCTGCCGGAGGCTAATAGAATCTTTCCGCCAATTTGTTGCAAAGGCTGATCTCCCTTATGATAAAGAAGCTCTAGGACGGCAAATTCAGTAGGGTTTAAACCGTTCTCCTGGATGTTTTTATTTATCTCTTCATTTAAGGCTTTGAAAGCTCTTGACAGGACAATGAAAAGTTTTAATGATTGTTTTGTGTCTGGAGTTTCGTTCATTCCATTCATTCCTTTTAAATAAATATCTCAGTTTCAAAATATTATACAGATAATACCTATCATTGTCAAACAGGAATCACTGCTCAAAAGTTAATAAACGAAGGGCGTTACGCATATAGCGAACCGCCCTTCGTTTATTGAGATAACGACAAATTAATTTGATTGTCTTGGTTTAAATGTGGATATTGTTGGAGATTATTGTCTCTTGTAAACCTTGAATGGTGAGGAAAAACCTTGGTGAGTAGTCTCAAGAAGCAGTTCGTTTTAATAAGCCCTTAATGTATTGCCCAAATTCGTTTGATGTTTCTTGGAGGGTTAATGACACTACTTTATTTGTGCACTTTTCATAGTCGTTCAAAAGCTGATCTAATTGCTGACTGCATTTGATCGTCTCCGCTGCACATAATCCTAAACTCTCCCCCAACCCAATCATTTCTGAACGTTTCTGATTAATTCTCATTAATAACCACTTCTGTTTTAGTAGACGACCCATTTCTTATAAACTCCTTTTTAGCTCCTAGCCTTTATTAAGTAAAATCTTTACTTGAGAATTATCGCAAGTATTATCAGAAAAGTAAATAGATTCGCAAAACAAGACAAAATATCTAGAAATGTATCTTAATTAGACATTTTCCGCCAAATATCTCTTCTACTAAAAACAAAAGGATAGACAATGGTTTCCACCTTTCGCCTACCCAAAAGTTATATTAATAGATTGGTACCCAGCCTTCCTGTGTGACGAAAATACGGACGGCAACTACTTGCTTGTCTTCACTCAATGTAAAATAATGGCGGATGTTTTCAGGAACTGAAATTAAGTCACCCGGGTTTAGATGCACTTCAAAGAAATTACCATTACTTCCTTGAATGACAAATACACCATGTCCGTTTACAATAAAACGGACTTCATCATCTGTGTGATGATGCTCCTGTTGGAAATTCCTTAAAAGCTCTTCAAGATTTGGTGTTCGCTCGGAAAGGGAAATCACATCCCAGGCCTGATATCCTCTTCGCTCTGAAATATCTTCAATCTCCTCTTTAAAAGCAGACAGAATTTCCGCTTTATCATCTTCGGTTAAAGCGTATCGGTCCCTTAGTCCTACGTCCAGCTTTCCAATATTCCAATGCTCATATATGACTCCTTGTTCACTTAAATACCTCACTACCTCTTCCTGATTATCAATGACCTGATTTTTTCCCTGGATTTTGATTGTCGTCATAATCGTACTCCTCCTTTAGTAATGGATCCCGCGTTCGTTATAGATAAAAGAGTGAGTTGATATTGAAACATAAACTCACAAGCTTCTAATAGTTTCTTAGCTTCAAAACCGGTTCTTCCCCATACTGTAATCCCGTGGTTGCGAATGAGCACTGCTCCTTTGTCTGCTTTAATAAAGGACCGAAACTCCTCGGCAAGCGTCGGGATATGCGCATGATTACAAATGATTGGAATGGACA
Organism: Rossellomorea sp. NRS-1567; assembly: GCF_050467885.1. NCBI lineage: Bacteria > Bacillati > Bacillota > Bacilli > Caryophanales > Bacillaceae > Rossellomorea > Rossellomorea sp. NRS-1567. The sequence continues at coordinate 118,307 of NZ_JBITPL010000002.1, forward strand.
AAGAATCATCTTCCTCCCATTTATCCCAAGCTTTAATTAATTCTTGGTTTCTGAATGTGACGACACCTTCATCCCCATACAGTTCACTGATCACATTATTCGCAACGGTATGAACGTGTAAGCTGCATCCCGCTGAACTTTCTGTAAAAACATGACTGTGCAGCAATGTTTCGGCTGATGGTCGTGCAGGAGTATCCTGGATGGCCTCACCACGTGCGTTTACGAGCAGGAAATCTTCTTCTGTTTGCTTCCTTTTATCCTTTCCACTTGCCGTAACCAGGAAAGTAGCAGGGGAAGAACTCACTCGCATCGCAAGGTTCCCGCTCGTTCCCATAAACCAATCCCTCGCTGCCAGTTCCCTTTTAATATCAGCGAGTTCTTCCCACTCCGATTGATAGGAATTCATATTTTCACTCCTCTTTCAATGACGTCCATACAATCGTGGAAGGATTCAAACGGATGATAGGGTATTCCTTTTTCTTCACATGTATGTGCCAAATAGTCTCTGGCGATCACAGTGTCTCCAAGCTTTGCCATTTCGATATCTGTTACAGAATCCCCTATCACAATGACCTCCGTACCTTTTGTTAAAGACAGCATCCTCAAGATGGAAGGCTTGCAGCATCCACATCCTTTGCTTTCACAGTGATCATCGCAAGGATGTGGCCAATGAATCTCTATGGTTGAATCGTTAAAGTTTGCTTCATTACAATAAATCCCATTAAAAGGCCCATAATCTTTTAGTAAAGGATGAACAAAGAAGTCGATTCCACCGCTTACGATATACAAAGGAATCTCATGTTCTTTTGTATACTCTACAAACTCCTTAAACCCTTTACGTATGATTGCTGTGTCTAATAGATACTGAATCATTTCCTCTTTCTGTGATGAAGGAATAAGTGAAAATAGCTTGCTTACCCCTTCTTTAATGGACAACGACTGATTTAAGATGCCGTCTTTGATAGGTTCCCATTCTGGAGGGGCAAAGGATTTCATCAACGAGATGATATTGTCGGTTTCTGTAATCGTTCCATCAAAATCACAAAAAATGATCGGACGCGTCACTATACCTTTACCTCCTCTCCCCATAGGGATAGTGCTTTACGAAGCTCACCATGAGTATCTGCAGCATCTGTGAGAGTCTCTCCCATTAAAACTGCCTCAATTGCTTGGACGAATGCCTTTCCCCCTCCAATTGCCCCATCTGGATGGCCATGGATGCCACCCCCTGCATTAATGACACAGTCTACACCAAAATCCTTCACCAAATGCGGTACAAGCGCAGGATGAATGCCTGCTGACGGTACCGGCAATGCTCTTCTTAGATGATCATCATCCTTCGTTAACTCATGGCTGAGGGACAGGACTTGGTTCTTTTCTAATGCGACACTTCCGTATGGAGATGGAAATAAAGAAAAATCAGCTCCGGCCATGCGTAGGAATTTCCCTAACCATAAAGAATAGCTCACACCATATGCAGGAGATGAAGCAACAGCACCTGCAAATGCAGGATGGGCCATAATCGGCAACCTGATCTCAGGGTCCTCCCTCAATTCCTGGAGAACATCCAGGCCGTAAGTAAACACATTGAATAAAAGGGCTTGGGCTCCAAGCTCACGTGCTTTTCTTGCTTTATCACGTAATTCTGAAGTCCTTCCTGTCAGGTTTACAGCATACAGTGTTTTCTTGCCTGTCTCTTCATACAGCTCGTGTAACACTTTTTTCCCTATACTGATCCTCTCAGTGAAAGGTGTCAGTGAATTATCAAAGAGAATCTCATCGTCTTTTACTAGGTCAACTCCCCCAAGAGCCTGGGCCCTTAATTGAGTTTCAAGGTAGGTAAGATCCCTGCCGATTACGCCTTTAAAGATGCTCATTAACAGGGGTCTATCTTGTACTCCCGTCAGCTCCCTTATTCCCTCTATTCCAAACCGTGGTCCAGGATAGGCTTTTTTCAATTCACTGGAAAACTCTATATCTACTAATTTCACTTCACCATCCAGGGAAAGCTTGCCGAATACCGTAGTAAGGATGGCCGGAATATCATTGGAATAATTATGACCGGGATAGCCAATCTGCACTTCACCCCGGGAGCCACCTTCCTCTTCCCACTCCTTTACGGAAACGACTCTCCCCTTGTACTTCCGCAATTGATCCTGTTCCAGGAGAGGTAAGTCCGTCCATGAACCGACCGTCAATCCCAGGGCGATCCCTTCTGCCTTTTTCTCGAATGAACCACTCTTTCCCTTCAGTTCATATGTAGCTATCACTTCACTCATTGTTGTCCTGCCTCCTTTTAATAATGCTATTTTAGCCGCAAGTTGACTTCATAAGCCTGTGCAAACCAAAAAACCTCTTCCAAATAAGAAGAGGTTTGCATTCGTCACTCTTTCTTATCTGTCAGCATTATTGCTGCAAGAATTAGCACCGTGCTTGAATAAGTCGGTTGCCGGGCTTCATTGGGCTTGTCCCTCCGCCTGCTCTTGATAAGAATTTCATTATTCATTATTTCAGTTGGATTATTGCACCAATTTCAACTTCTGTCAATCCCTTTTGTGGAATAATTCTAAATTTTCTATACGCGAAATCGCTTCTTTTATCCGCTCGTTTGTGGTTAATAGTCCTACTCGTACATACCCTTCTCCGAATTCTCCAAAGCCTACACCCGGGGCTACAGCGACTTTGATTTTTTCAAGTAAATAAGTAGAGAACTCTACAGAGCTGAATCCATCAGGTACTTTTAACCAGGCGAAGAAGGAACCTTGTGGAGCTTTTACATCCCACCCTATATCCTGAAGTCCGGAGATTAATAGTTTTCTCCTTTCTTCGTATGTTGAAACCAGTGCATCTACACATTCCTGGGAACTTAAAAGGGCAGTGGTAGCCGCTTCTTGAATAGCACCGAACAGACTCACATATAAGTGATCTTGCAGGAGGTTGATCGCTTCTATGACACTTTTATTCCCTACTGCAAACCCCACTCTCCAACCAGCCATATTATACGTTTTCGATAATGTATAAATCTCAATCCCCACATCCTTTGCTCCATCTGTTTCCAAGAAGCTTATGGGCTTATTTCCATCAAACCCAATAGCTCCATAGGCAAAATCATGTACAACACATATATCATGCTGATTGGCAAGAGTGACTGTTTCTTCAAAGAATGATTTTGTGGCGATTGCTCCAGTAGGGTTATTAGGGTAGTTCAGAAACATTAGCTTCGCATTTTCCAGCTCATTACGGGAGTGTTCACGATAATCAGGCAGGAATCCATTCTCCTCTCGTAGTGGCATTTTAATCATACGAGCTTCTGCCAATGCTACCCCTGATAAATAATCGGGATAACCGGGATCGGGCACCAATACCCCATCACCAGGATTCAATAAACATTGAGGGATTTCAACTAACCCGGCTTTTCCTCCGAACAGAACGGCTACCTCTGTTTCCGGGTCTAATTCCACACCGTATTCACGCAGGTAGAAAGCCGCAATCGCCTCTTTAAAGGACGATAAGCCGCGAAATGGAGGATACTTATGATTGGACGGGGAAGCTGCTGCTTCTGTCAGTTTCTCCACAATATGTGGAGGAGTCGGTTGATCCGGATTTCCCTGGCCCAAATTAATGACATCATGTCCCTCTTTGACCACAGCATTCACTGTTTTTGCGAGGGATGCGAAAAATTGTTCAGGTAATAAATCTAATCGTTTTGCCTTACCAAAGGTTTTCATACACTCACCCACTACATTTTTTTGAAAATTAATTACTTTCAAATTCTAGTCACAAATGATATAACGGGAAATAAAGAATGTAAAGGATTAAATTCCAAAAAGTCATTAATGAGGTGAAAGAAATGATTCAAAAGATAGGTCTTGCTCAGATGGATATTGTGTTCGGACACCCAGAAGAAAACAAGAAAAAAGTAGAGAAATGGGTGAAAAAAGCAAGTGACGACGGCTGTGATACGGTTGTGCTCCCTGAGCTGTGGACGACTGGATATGACCTTACAAGAATGGATGAAATCGCTGATGAAGGAGCAAAGGATTCAACCTCCTTCCTGTCTGCCCTGTCAAAGAAATATTCCATTCACATTGTAGGTGGTTCTGTTGCACAGAAAACGCAGGATGGGGTGTCCAACACGCTTTTAGTTACGAATTCAAAAGGCGAGTTGGTGAAAAAGTATTCGAAACTTCACTTGTTTAAGCTGATGGATGAACATCATTATTTACTTCCTGGGCATGAAGATGGCATCTTCACCCTTCAAGACACAGAGATGGCGGGTTTGATTTGTTACGACATCCGTTTCCCGGAATGGTTCAGAAAACAAGTTCTACTAGGTGCCAAGGTTGTTTATGTCGTAGCAGAATGGCCGGCAGCACGAATTGATCACTGGCAGACCCTCTTAAGGGCAAGAGCGATTGAAAATCAATGCTTCGTGATCGCCTGCAACCGGGTGGGAAGCGACCCGAACAATGAATTTGGGGGTTGCTCCCTCATCATCGATCCCTGGGGAGAAATTCTTTCAAAGGGATCACAAACGGAAGAATTGGTTTCAGCTGAAATCAATTTACAGGAAGTAGATCGAGTCCGAAAACAGATTCCGATATTCCAGGATCGAAGACCGGATTTTTATTAGAAAGGTTATTTTTTCAAAAAAACGTTGACATGGAAAATACTTCGATGGTACTATTCAAATCAAATGAAACATTCTGAAAGTTTAATTAAATAGTTTACGCAACTCTTATCAAGAGCTGGCTGAGGGATTTGGCCCTATGAAGCCCAGCAACCGACCATAACACCGTTGTAAAACGGGGCGCAGCATGCGCCGGATTGAATGATCCAGTAAGGCACGGTGCTAATTCCAACAGAAAGATAGTCTTTCTGAGAGATAAGAGGCGACGAAGATACCTTCTTCAAGCCTCTTTCGAACATGGAAAGAGGCTTTTCTTATGCCAAGGAAAAGCCTCCACAACACAGTCTCAATGTGACTGTACTATAAGGAGGAACGACAATGGCGATTACGAAACTCAATACATATCAACCCCTTACTGAACAGTCGGCAACTGCGCTGGCGATTGGCTTAAGGATTTTTGCAGACGGCACTCTCTTAACGTGTGAAGAAATTGGAAACGGGAATTTAAATCTGGTCTTTCGTGTATTAGAACGGGAAACAGGTAAAGGAATCATCATCAAACAAGCCCTTCCATATGCAAAACTTGTAGGCGAAAGCTGGCCGTTGACAATCGAACGGGCAAGAATAGAAGCGAGTGCCCTTAAGCTTCAGCGATTATTTGTAGGGGATCTCGTTCCTGAAGTGTACTACTCTGATCCGACACTTGCGATTACAGTCATGGAAGATTTGAGCGCACTGACCATTGCCCGGGCTGGCCTTATCAAAGGGGAAAAGTATCCCCGGCTCTCCCATGACGTTGGAACATTTTTAGCTAATACCTTATATTTCACTTCTGATTATGCCCTTCATCCTTTTAAGAAAAAGGAATACGTGAAAGAATTTTCAAATCCTGAGCTGTGCAAAATCACAGAGGACCTTGTATTCACGGATCCATTCTTCAATAGTGAAACCAATGAATTTGAAGAAGAGCTTTCCCGGGACGTCCAACATTTATGGGATGATTTCACCTTGAAACTCGAAGTGGCCAAATTGAAAAAGAGCTTTCTTACTGAAGGAGAGGCCCTTCTTCATGGAGACCTTCATACGGGAAGCATCTTTGTAGATCAGAATCAAACTAAAGTGATTGATCCCGAGTTTGCCTTTTATGGACCGATTGGCTTTGATATCGGGCAGTTCATTGCCAACCTTATTTTCCAGGCCGTTTCAAAAACTGATGAGGAGGAAACGATTCTCTATCACATCGAGAATACGTGGAACGTCTTCTCCACTGCGTTCTCCCGCCATTGGAAAGAAAGCGGAGACGTCTACACGAAAGTGAATGGCTACCTTGAATATGTATTGGAGAAGAGCTTCCAGGACAGCATCGGCTTTGCAGGATGTGAATGCATCAGAAGAACGATTGGCCTCGCTCATGTTGAAGATTTGGATGCTATCCCGGATAAAGAACGAAGATTACAGGCAAAACGGACCTGCTTGAGACTCGGTAAGGAACTGATTATAAAACGAAAACAGATCCATTCGATCGAAGAGCTCCTATCCGTAATAAAGTTCCATTTTGAATAACCAAAGGGAGATTATCATGACACAAACATTGACCGTTCCAACTTCACTAGAGTGGCATGAAGATTATTTACTGATTCTTAATCAACAAAAATTGCCTAACATAGTGGAATACATTAAACTGACGACCATTGAAGAGTATTATGATGCGATTATCACACTAAAAGTGAGAGGTGCACCTGCCATTGGTCTCACGGCTGCTTACGGTTTAGCCCAATCTGCATGTCAGTATGAAGTGAAAACGTTAGAGGAATTCATCGATCTGTTTCAACGTGAGAAAAAACACCTCGCCGCTTCACGCCCTACAGCAGTCAACCTGGTTTGGGCTTTGAACCGGTTGGAAAAGGTATTAGAGAAAGTTTCTTCTGTTAATGAAGCGAAAACCAATCTACTCCATGCTGCTATCCAGCTTCATGCAGAAGACGAAGCAGTGTGCCGTCTTATAGGGGAAAATGGATTGAGTGTATTGAAGGATAAACAAATCGTAATGACCATCTGTAATGCCGGGTCCATTGCAACGAGTAAATACGGTACTGCATTGGCCCCTTTTCATTTAGGAAGAGAAAAAGGAAAAGCATTTCAGGTATATGCATGTGAGACACGGCCCGTTCTGCAGGGAGCCCGCCTGACCGCTTGGGAGTTACAGCAATCAGGAGTAGATGTCACCCTCATCACAGATAGCATGGCTGCCCATACAATGAAGGAAAAAGGTGTAGAGGCCGTCATTGTCGGGGCTGACCGGATTTCTGCCAACGGGGATACGGCAAATAAAATCGGAACGTCCATGCTTGCCATTTTGTGTAAACATTTCAATATACCCTTTTATGTCGCTGCTCCTTCTTCTACTTTCGATCTATCCAGCATAGACGGAAACGATATTCCCATAGAAGAGCGTAACCGGGAAGAGATCACAACGATCGACGGGACGTTGATCGCTCCAGAGAACGTTCATGTTTATAATCCTGCATTCGATGTTACACCTCATGAACTGATTACCGGCATCATCACGGAAAAAGGTGTCCTGTACCCTCGCTTCGAGGAAAGTATCCAACAAACCATAGGTATTGAACAATAGCGAAAAGAAGAGCTTCCTCCTGCTCTTCTTTTGGCTTTCACATTATTCCACTAATAACTTTGTCGACGCCCACATTTCCCTCGGATTCACTTCATAAATGCTATTTTCCCGGTACATAAACTGATGAATGATAAATTCTCTTCTTAAGGTTGCAAAGTCTTCATGAAATTGCTGAATATATTCGTTCAAATCTTTTTCCTTATATTTTTCTTCCACTTTTAATCCTTCCACCATATGCTCGAGGATGAATAATTTCTTTTTCTGTTGCGAAGGAATATTTTTAATTCGCCCATTTTTCTCCAGAAAATTATTCATCACCTTCTGCTTTTCTTTCATTCGTTTTTCTGTCATCACACTGTCCCCTTTCTCTTCATGAGCGAACTGATGAAGAACACTCCCATGATGACTCAGTACTTTTTTATTCAAATAGTAGTAAACCGTGTTCTTCTCTCTTCGTGAATAAACAAGATTGCACTCTTTGAGTTTCGTTAGATGATGGGATATTGTCGGGGCGGTGAGTCCAAGTTTTCCCGCAATGGCTCCTACATGCAAGCTTTCTGATGCCAGTAAATAGACAATCTTGATCCTGGTCGGGTCCCCCATCGTTTTATGAAAAGCTACCTGCTTACTTAATTGCAACAGGTCTCCCCCTTTATATTTAGATTAGTATCTAATTAGATACTAATCTAAATAGTGGAAAAAATCAATCACTAATAAAAAAACAGGCCTTCTCCCTATGGAAAATGCCTGTAATTGAATCTATTTTTCTAACAACAGTAAGGTTTCTTTCTTATCCACCTGCTTACCGGCATAGCCTGTAAGTGTGTTATTCTTTCCGATGACACGGTGACATGGGATGATGATGGGGAATCGATTGGCCTTATTCGCTTGTCCCACTGCCCTTACAGCTTTAGGTCTTTGAATCGCTAGGGCTACATCCTGGTAAGACCAGGTTTCACCAAATGGAATCTCCTGCAGGATGTTCCATACTTCTTTCTGAAAAGCTGTTCCTTCTATCTTTAAAGGAAGATCAAATTCTCTTCTCTCTCCTTTAAAGAATTGACTGATTTGTTCTTGTGCAACCTTTAATATCGGATGATCCGTGTCAGAATCCGCTTTCCCTTCATCTTCTACAAATTGTACCGAAATAAGATGGCTCTGATCTGCTTGAAGCTCTAATTTCCCAATCGGGCTCTCCATCACAATAGCATGAAATGACATGTTGCAGGACTCCTTTAAGATTTAGGTAGATAAATGTGGAAGATCGTCCCTTCCCCGACGATACTCTCAACCTGAACGATTCCTTTATGCTCTTTAATAATTTTAAAGCTTACCATCAGTCCAAGTCCAGTTCCCCGTTCCTTCGTTGTGTAAAAAGGTTCACCAAGCTTTTTAATCTTATCCTTTGATATCCCGCCACCCTGGTCTTTTATGCGAATGTGAATCATTTCATCATCCGTCTCTTGGATCCGGATGGAAATGAACCCACCGTCCGTCATGACTTCAATCGCATTCTTGATGACATTAATGAATACCTGCTTTAACTGATTGGGCTCTGCGATGATGGTCGGGAGGTCCGTTTGGTAACTCTCCTCGTACTGAACGTTATGCATGACTGCCTGAGCACTTAATAGTTCAACGGTATCTTTCATGATCCTGATTAAATTCGTTTCTTGATATTGAATTGCCTGTGGCTTTGCTAATACCAGAAACTCAGTAATGATGGATTCAATTCTCTGAAACTCAGAAGTAATCACATTAAAGTACATTTCATGATCTCGACCCACACTATTTTCCAACAATTGAATAAAGCCTTTAAGGGCGGTCATCGGATTTCTGATTTCATGGGCAATCCCTGCAGCAAGCTCCCCAACCACACTCAATGTATCTGACTTTCTCAATTGCTCCTGCATTTCAATTTGTTCTGTAATGTCACGAATGATCGTTAAATTTAAATTAGAGAGCAAATTGTACTTGGATGACAGCTCAATGTATTGGACCTTATCCCTATGAGAAGTCAATGTTTTTAAAAATGTCGCCTGCCCGTCTTCTTTCAATTGTTGTAAGTATTCATCATATGATTCTTCACCGGGTTCTATATTCAATATTTCACGTACATCTTTACCAATTAAGTGATCTTTCTCGATATCAATGATCTTACTCACTTCAGGATTTGCGTCTACGACAACATAATTGTGATTGGTAAGAATCAGGCCGTCCAGTGAACCTTCGAAGATCTTCCTGAACCTCTCCTCGCTTTCCCGTAATTCCTTCTCCATTTGATAACGCTCACTGACATTTCGGAAGATCGTCATATTATACCCATCAACGGAATGAAGCTTAGAAGTAAATTCCAAATGCTTCAACTGATTGTTAGGCATTAGAAACAATACTTCATCCCTTACTGCACCGCTCCTGTTTAACTGTTCCATGACCAAATCAAACTTTTGGCTTTCCAGAGGATAAACAAAGTCACGGATCCTTTTGGAAAGAAGCTCTGAAAGGGAGCATTCAAAGATCTTCAGGGCTGAAGTGTTCGCTTTAAGTACTCTGCCATCCTGATCCCATAACACGATCGCATCAATCGCTTCTTCAAATAAACCTTTAAACAACTCTTCGTTTCGTTTTAATTGTATCTCCATCTGCCTCTTCTCGGTTACATCCCTAAGAATGGCCATATGAAGCTTGTGATGCACATACGGACTTGTCGTAAATTCCACAATTGAAATGCTGTGTGATTTCTTTATTGGAATTTCCCCACGGGCTTTTTTGTTTTGAGCAATCAGTTCTTTTATCTTTTCAACCTTATAATGGGCATTTTCAGGGATAAATGAGCTTATGTTCCTGTTTGTGATTTCATCCTTTTCCAATCCTACCTGTGAACTGAACGCCTGATTCACATCGTTAATATTTCCTTCAATATCAAAGAGAACGATTCCTTCTGATGCATTCTGAAAGATATTCGATAACAAATGAACATTCATATGATCTTTCCGCTCTTTTTCCTTTAGTGCCGTTACATTTTTGAAATACAGATAGGCATTAGGGGAAATGGTCGATTTTTTAAGCAATAGTTCAATATGGATGATTTTCTTATCACTAATATTCATCAAGGTTTCATCTTCAAGGTTCTTTCCTGTTTCCATAACTTCCTTATAATGAGCCACAATCGGGGCCGGAACAGAAGAAAAAAAGTTGCTGAACAATGTGCCTGCAATCCTTTCCTTCGAGGTCTCGAGCGTTTCACATGCTTCTTCATTGGCAAAGACTATTTTCAACTCTTTATTGATTACGAACATCGGCATGGGTGATGCTAAGCAAATTTCCCTATCGACGGGATGACATTCTTCCTTATTCAGCTCTTTCTGCAATTCACTTCTATTAGTCATTTCTTCATCCCCCTACTATTTTAAAAGACGACTATTGGCTCAGGTCATTATAGAGTTCGCATAGCTTCCCATACTTTTGGTGATAATTAACAGTGAAATTCATGTTTTACTCATTGTATCCTAGGGTAAGAATGAATTAGGATAAATCTATTCTAAGAGATGGTGAAGATATGAAACAGCGTGACTATTACTTCGACAATGCCAAATTCATTTTGATCTTCCTGGTTGTATTTGGACATTTGATCCGGTCCTATATAGAAAGCGATCCCTTTATCCTTTCTCTGTACAAAACGCTTTACACCTTCCACATGCCAGCCTTCATTCTTGTGGCAGGGTTTTTCGCAAAAGGATTTTATAAAAAGGGATATATTCAAAAACTGGCGAAAAAGTTAATACTTCCTTACCTTGTGTTTCAATTGATTTACACGGTGTATTACTATTTTCTTTATCAGAAATCAACATTTGAAGTGGATCCACTTAATCCGCACTGGTCATTATGGTTTCTCATCAGCTTATTCTGTTGGAACGCATTATTGTATGTTTTCATCAAGTGGTTTAAGTTCAAGCCCGCCGTCGGTTTGACAATCGCTTTTTCCATCGGGCTGCTTGTAGGATTTGCTGATGTAATTTCAAACTATCTAAGCCTGTCCAGAACATTTGTTTTCTTTCCGATTTTCCTGATGGGCTATTATTTGGATAAGGAGCACTTCGAATATTTTAAAACGAGTAAAGCTCGTATAGTGGCAGGTACATTATTTGTTCTCGTATTTTTAGGAATGTATTTCATCCCTGAATTCTCCGATAAATGGTTACTTGGCTCTAAGCCGTATGGAGACTTCGAAGGGAACAACACCATTAGTTTAGCAGTCAGGGCATTTGTTTACCTGCTGAACGTTGTGATGGTCTTTAGCTTCTTTACCTTTGTCCCTACGAAAAGAAGGTTCTTCACTAAATGGGGCAAAAATACGCTATATGTATACTTGCTGCACGGCTTTCTTATCCGATTATTCCGGGAAAGCCAGCTGAAGGATACCATTGATCCCACTACGAGTTTATTAGTCTTACTCGGTGTATCATTGGTTCTGACAATGATTTTTTCGACAAAATTTTTCACAAGCATAACGCAACCGATAGTGGAGTTTAAATCAACCAAACTACAGAAACTTCTTTCAAAAAGAGAAATGAAAACAAGATAATCCTCACTAGAAAGGGCTGACCCAATAGCAGACACGGGTCAGTCCCTTTTCATGAGTATCTATTCTCTTAAGGTATACATCGATTCATCCTTCTACACAATTTTCAATAAACTAACTATTTTATTATACTATTCGTAACTTTTCCTTAAATTCCTTCTAATACTTACAATAAATTTAAATTCATTCCAGACAAACATTGAGCTTTCTCTCTTCCTTAGATAAAATGATAATCAGTACGGTTTGTATTAGATGTACGAACAACTCGTATATGTTGGAAAATATGGTTTACAATGGTTCACATGGCTCATCCATGTGAGGTTAGTATAAAAGGAGCTTATTTATGAAGAAAGTCGTTTTAAGTACGTTAAATGCAAAATATATTCACACCAATCTGGCCATTCGTTGTCTGAAGGCCTTTGCAGAGCCCGAACATGAGATAGAACTGGCTGAATACACCATTAAGGATCCCACCCTTAACATCGCTAGTGACTTGTTCTCGAAAAAACCTGATATTATAGGATTCAGCTGTTACATTTGGAATATCGAAGAGACGATCAAAGTGATCAAGATCCTTCGCAAAATCCTGCCTGAAGTTACCATTGTCCTGGGAGGTCCGGAAGTCACATATGATGTTCCCTACTGGTTGGAGCGGCTGGAAGACGTTGACTTTATCGTGATCGGTGAAGGGGAAGAATCCTTTAAGCAGTTATTGGATGAACTGAATGGTGACAGGGACTTTTCAAAGGTCCATGGAGTGGCTTACTTAGCAGATGGAAAGCCGGTCATCAAGCCACAGCAGAATAAAATTGATTTAAGGGAAGTACCTTCACCGTTTCGCTTTCAAGAAGACCTGCCTCAATTGGGTAAAAGGGTTACGTATATCGAGACAAGCAGGGGTTGTCCATTTCGTTGTCAATTCTGTCTCTCTTCGATCGAAGTAGGTGTACGTTACTTTGACAGAGAAAAGGTAAAAGATGACATTCGATTCTTAATGAAAAATGGCGCAAAAACCATTAAATTTGTGGATCGTACGTTCAATATCAGCCGTAGCTATGCCATGGAAATGTTTCAATTTCTAATCGACGAACACTTACCTGGAACCGTCTTTCAATTTGAAATCACAGCCGATATCATGAGACCCGAAGTCATTGAATTCCTGAACGAAAATGCCCCAGCAGGGTTATTTCGCTTTGAAATTGGAATCCAATCAACAAATGACGAAACGAATGATCTTGTGATGAGAAAACAAAATTACTCGAAACTGACAAGAACCGTTACGATGGTCAAGGATGGAGGAAAGATCGATCAGCATCTGGATTTGATTGCCGGTCTGCCTGAAGAGGATTACAATTCATTCCGGAAAACCTTCAATGATGTATTTGAACTGCGTCCAGAGGAACTTCAATTAGGATTCCTGAAGATGCTTCGCGGTACAGGCTTAAGGATTCGTGCCAACGATCATCAATATACGTACATGGACCATTCACCTTATGAAATCCTCGGGAACAATGTATTATCCTTTGATGATATCGTTAGAATCAAACAGGTTGAAGATGTATTAGAAAAGTATTGGAACGATCATCGTATGGACCGGACGATCGAATATCTGGTGACCGAATGCTTTGAAACACCATTTGATTTCTTCCAACTATTCGGCTCCTACTGGGAAAATCGTGGTTGGTCAAGAATCGGACATCAACTGGAGGATTTGTTTAAAAGACTGCATGAGTTCTTATTTACAGAGACAAGCTACAACATTTCGATTATTGAAGGTCTAATGAAACTGGATTATTTGGAGAATCAGAAGTACAAACCAAGAAAGCCTTGGTGGACACATGAACTGACGAAAGAAGAAAGGTCTGCTATTTATCAAACCTTGCTGTCACAACCATCTATCGCAGGTGAATCTTTCGCTCGACTAAACTTAAATGAAAAAGAATTGTATAAGCATACACTCCTTGAAACGATTCTGTCGAAGGATGGACAAGATCAGTTTGTATTAGCTTATTTTGAGCCAGCCTCAGGCCAATCTACCGTATTTGAGTTTGACCGACAATCTGTTTCACTATAAACAAGAAAAAATGTTAAGCGAACCGCTTAACATTTTTTCTTGTTTTCTTTTGCTTTTGGCTGTTTTTGTGTCACTTCCAGAATCTTAGCCGCATTAACATCTCCAAATTCCTGACCAAATTCTTCACGGAAAGATTGTTTTTTATCCTTCATCAGCTTCTGCCCTTCATCCCTTTAGAAGAGTTTCTATTCTTTCCCTTCGCTGGATCTTCTCCTTGTGAGAATTCAGCGGAGAATTCTGCCTCTTGCTTATTCTTTAAAGGTGTTTGATTGTTCTTTTCAGCAGCATTATACTGAGCTTTACGTTTCATCATTAACTCATCTCCTTTGTATCCTTACTTTCCCCACCCGATACTCTTTCCATTCCAAAAGAAATATGATTTTGGCTGCGAAAGGTATTCCATTACTAGAAGAAAAAGTCTGAATAAATGAAGCATTTAACCAAAAACTATGCAAAAATGCTAAATGAGGATATAACATGATACTTGTCTTCTTATTTTGTTACGCTCTACTTGGATGGAAATTCGGGAATTGGAAAGATTTTTACAGCTATTATCCAACATTGTTGTTTTTTATTATTGGAGATCTACTTTCACAGTTTCTTTTGTATGACTACTCTATGTGGAAATTCCATGCGATTACAGCATTCGGGGATCACATCAGCCTGAATCATACGATCATTTCCCTATGTAAAATGGTTGTTCAATACACCTCAACCATTTCCATCTTTATCGGCAGGCTCCCCTCGTCATACCGGGGAAAAATAGCCTGGATACTATTGTGGACGGGTATTTATGGTGTGACGGAAGGCTTGTCCCATTTACTTGGAATGATGACCTATCACAATGGCTGGCATTTGGGATGGGATATCCTATTTAATATCATGATGTTCACCGTACTCATTGTTCATCATAAAAACCCGTTGGTAGGATGGATTATATCCTTCCCCATCATTCTCTTCCTTTGGATTTACTTTGATGTCCCCTATTCTGTGCTCAAATAAAAAAACGATGCGGCATGCATCGTTTTTCTATCCAATAATGACCCTTTCCTTTGGATAATGATATTTGGTTGTTTTTTCTTTTCCACCTATCATAAACAAGAAGGATAGAATGCCGACACGTCCTATAAACATGAGTGCTATAATCACGCTCTTTCCAATTGTAGAAAGATCAGAAGTGATTCCCAATGATAAACCTGTGGTTCCAAAGGCTGAAGCTACTTCAAATATTATTTCAATAAGACTGTGGTCTTCTGTAATCGTTAGGATAACCACCGACACAAAACACATAAGGATGGCCACCATCGTAACGACTAGGGACTTGATGATGTCCTGTTCGTGTACTTCTCTCCTAAAGACCTTGATCGTTTTATTGCCCCTGGCGAAGTGGAATAAGAACAAAATATTCAGGGCAAAGGTTGTTGTCCTAATTCCCCCACCTACTGAACTTGGAGATGCCCCAATGAACATTAACGCACTCAATACCAGTAATGTAGGAGTTGAAAACTCTGCTACATTCATGGTAGCAAGCCCTCCACTCCTCGTCGATGAAGATTGAAAGAGGGAGTAAAAGAAAGATTCATGCCAAGTCATACCTGAAAAAAATCGATCATACTCGAACAACCATATAACCAACGTACCGAAAATTAATAATATACCGAATGTAATGGTCGTAATTTTAGTGAATAATGAGAAATGATGTTTGCTTCTTTGCTTGTTCAATAAAAAGTCTTTTGTCTCGATTAATACCGGAAATCCAATTGCTCCTAAAGTGAGTAAGATGATCGTGATGAATTGGACAAAATAGTCATTTTTAAAAGGTATGAGTGACTGACCAGTTATATCAAAACCAGCGTTAGTCGTCGCACTTACTGAGGCAAATAGTCCTTGTGTAAATGCTTCCTGCCAGCTTGGATAATAACTCAGGAAATAGCCCCCTAATATAAACGCACCGACTAATTCAATCACAATAATGAGTAATAATATTTGTTTTAATAGATGAACAAGACCCGACAGGTTGGATTGATTTTGATCCATCATAATCAATCGTCGTTCTTTCAAACCAATTTTCTTTCCTACCAAGAGCCAGAAAAAAGTTCCAAGGGTCATGATTCCAATTCCACCGAACTGTAAAACAAATATCAATAAGAAAATCCCTACTGTGTTAAACGTATCCGCAGTACTAACAACCGTCAAGCCGGTTACGCTCACGGCACTGACGGAAGTGAAAATAGCATCAATAAAACTCCACTCTGCCCCGGGTTTATGGGCAAATGGTAAGCTCAAAAGAATCGTTGCCACAGTTACAGCGATAAGATAGAAGGTCACAATGACTTGAGCTGGAGTCAATTTATTCAAGTTTAATCTAAGTTTATACCACATATCTGTTTTTCCCTTTCAAGGTTATTTCCTTTTCTATCTTAATGAATATGTACGAAGAATGAAAGGAAAAATGGGTAATTTCCTATATGTTTATTCTTTCTTTAAGGAAAGCAGCTTAAACCACCAAGTATCAGTGATTCATTTCCTCCCATACAAACTATACAATTTCGGCGAAATATTACCATTCATGTTCGAAGAAATAAGACAAATAATAGTACTACAGAAACATCATTGTTTCAAGTCTACTACTAAGGAGGAAACAACCATGGCTAGAAGCAGTAATAAATTACTCGTTCCTGGTGTTGAACAATACCTTGATCAAGTGAAATATGAAATCGCTCAAGAGTTTGGTGTGACACTCGGATCAGATACAGTAGCTCGCTCTAACGGATCCGTTGGAGGAGAAATTACAAAACGACTGGTTAAACAAGCTCAATCTCAACTTTCCGGACAACAAACTAAATAATATTGGCTTGGGGTAGCTGGACTCACCAGCTACCCCTTATAAATGAGAACGACCCATTTAATAAATGGGTCGCTGTTTATTAGTCTTTATCTTTTTTATTCTCTTTTCTTTCTTGATGATCATTTTTCTTTTCTTCGTTATTCTTTTCGTGATTATCACGGTTTTCTTTGCCTCTGGTTTGATCTTTATCACCCTGTTTAGAAGAACCATTGTGTTTCCCATTGGACTCATTCCATTTGTGGTGGTCAGAGGAATTGATTTTGCCCTGGGACTGTGCAGGTTTTTCTTGAGGCTTATTTTCATTTGAAAGAGGTTTATTATTTTTTGGATGGTTCTCAGGTTTTGATGGTTTCTGCTTCTTCTCTTCAGATGGTAACTCCACATTTTGATTCTCGACCTTTGAATTCTCCTCTTTCTTCATTCCCTCTTTGAGCACATCTTGCTCTTTACTATCCTCTATAGGATCCCCTGCTGGTTTCGGTTTTTCAACTTTTTCAGTTTCCCGTAATAAAGACCCAGCAGTCATTCCTTTATCAGAAGCTTCTTTTCTCATTTCCTGCGATGTTTCTTTCACCGTAATGTTCATGTTGTGGTCTGTGCTGTATTCTTGAACAAACTTATTTATTTCAGCAACCAAATCATCTTCACGCTGATCATTTGAATCCTCAATAAATGAAGAGGTGATGAGAACATTCTGATTTTCTTTTAAATATCCCATTTCTTCACATAAGAGGAAGATTTCCTCTGTTACTTCACTTACATCCATGTTTTCCCAGTCAGCTAACTCTTTTAGAAGCACTTTGGCATCTTGATTGTAAGGGGTAATCTTGATCACCTGTTGTTTTTCATTCAGTGTCAATTCCATACTTGGGTTGATATCGACAGACACATAGGCATATGCCTGGTTATTCTGTAAGAAACCACTTGAAAACAGGGTGAGGATGATGATTATAGTTGTTAATAATGCAGTCGATACTTTCCAATTCCATTTAATAGATGGTTTGGCGATAGCAGTTTCATGATGCAAAGGAAAGAAAGGAATTTCATCTCCTATTGTATAATGTTGATTGGGCTGCCTTCTTCCCGTCAGAAATTCCCCTTCTGACGTCATCATAACGAGGATATCACGTCTAATTTCCATAATAATCCCATTTTTCATATCTCTAACCGCCCTTTTAAGTAATCCCGTAAATACACATAATCTCCAATAAGAATAAGAGTAATGGCAATAATATATTTTCTATTTCTCTCAATTGTTTTTCTACTAACGTTTACCTGTTTCTCTAATTTTTTTATGGGTAATCGTTTCTTTTCAAGGAGGTACTCCAATAATTCCTTGGAATTCACCACCGTTTTAGCAATGTCAATGGCATTCAGTCTGGCATCTTCATGCTTAGGTGATTGTTCGACCAGCTCATGGAAGGATAATTTGAAGTGAGAAAGATGTTCTTGGAAGGAGATGATCTCTTCACGCCTCTTCTTTCCTTCTTGCTGCTTTCCATATTCTTCAACAGAAACGATTTGCTCGATTGTTAAATTCGGGGTCTCTTCATCGTCCTCAACCAGACTCATGTCGATGCTCACATCCTGATACCTTCCGTTTTTTCTGATATAATCTATTACTTTCCGTTTGATGATTACTTCAGAAAAACTAATGATGGATGACCCTCGCTGATGATTATATTTTAAGATAGCGTCATGAAAGGCAATAAGACCGATGCTGAATTCATCATCACTTTCATAGATATACCGCTTGCAGACTGAAGATACCGTCTTTTTTATAAATGGCTTATAGTCTTCCAGAACTATGTTCAGTAATTGTTCATCACCATTTTGTACTCGTATCGCCATGTCTTCGAGCGTTTGTTTCTTCTTTTGTTTGGCTAGTAAAATTAGTAATACATTTAGCATCAGTCTCACTCCATCCTGCACACTATTATACTCATATGAAGTTGATATTAAAAGGATAATAGAGAGGAAGGGGTACTGCTTAAGTAATCTTTACAGATGCACTCAACTCAGCAAATGAAGTATCACTTTAAGTTCAGCATCCCCTTCGAGACTGACGAATCATTAGTTTCAGCCTATCCTGAAGCTATTGCTCTATACTTAGTCTTTATTGTGACCCTTGCCGTTTTCTTTTCCGCTTTTACTGTTCTGACCCTGTTGTTCCTTCTGTTTTGAAGCTGGCTGATGCTGTTTCTTTTCTTCTTTAACATCATGACGAGCTTGTTTTTCCTCGTTTTTCATTTGTTTACGAACTTCTTTTGCTTCTTTTTTCTCTTGCTTTTGTTGTTCCTTTAATTCTTTTTTTGCTTCTTTTTCTACATGCTTAGCTTTTACTGGAGCAGTCTTTGCTGCTTGAGGAGATTCCTGAGTTGTATTTTCAGCTGCATTCTCATCATTTGTTGTATCGGTTGGTGCTGGTTCCTCGACTGGTGTTTCAGGGTCTTCCACTACCAATTCATTGGATTCTGTTTCTTCTTGAGCATTTGCTTTTTTCGCCCATTTCTCTTCAAGTTTTGCAAGCTTTTCGGCTAATTTCATATAACTTTCTTCAATATTTTTTTGAAGGGCGGCTTTCGCTTTAGGGTTCTTCACTTTCTCGAGATTAGCTTGAAGTGCAATGATATTTTGTGACATTAATTCTTCCATTTGAGTCATTTCATCCGATTTTACTTCGGAATCTGATTCTTCTACAGTTTCTTCTTCATTACTTTCTTTGGTTTCTTCAGTTTCAATGTTTTCCTCTTCAGTATTCGATTCATCTGTGGTTTCGTCCGCTGACTCTTCCATTGAATTATCGTCAGAAGCTTCTTCGTTCTTACCGTGTGATGATTCGTCTCCAGAACGTTGAATCATTTCAATAGCATGATTGATTGCTTCGATGGCTTCCTCTTCTTTTCCTTCTTCAAATAAAGCTTCTACTTCAGCAAGCCTTTCTGCTGCATACTCTGCAAGTAATTTTGCTTCTTTCGCATCATCCATCGTAAAGGCAAGCTTCACTTTCTCTAAAGCAAGCTTAGCAAAATAGAAGAAATCACCAGGAAGTAATGATGGGGTTTCAGTCTTTTCCAGTTTTTCAATTTCTTTTTTAGCAGAATCAATCATGGCTTCGTCATTCACTGCAACGCCTGTACTGCCCTTTTGCTCAATTGTAACCGTATCGAACGTTTTTTCATCGTCATTCGCATAAGCCAATGAACCTGAAAAGCTAATAGATCCTGCTACTAATACAGCTAAAGATGATTTCATTAATTTGGATTTTTTTGTCATATGTACACCTCGGAAGTTAAAGTTTTATTGGTCGATCGATCGCCTTATTAAAGGAGTTACGTTAAGAGAATTTTTTTTGAGGGGGTTTATACAAATTTAAATTGAAAAAGTTCTTAAGGAGGGACTGAATGGTACAGGAGAGGTAGACATATGATTTTTCATAGTAAAAAAGCTAACGTGAATTTTTCTCACGTTAGCTTTCGATTTTTCTTTATTCGGCTTTGGCTTCTTTGGCTTCTTCTTTGGCTTCTTCCTGTTTTGCTTTCTTTCGTGATAATAAATATCCTCCAACTGATAAAAGGATTAAAACGGTCCAGAAGACGAGCTTCCATGGCTTCGATTCAGGAAAATGATGATCCAGGATCGCCACATCAGGATGAGCAAGCGTAAAGACAGCCAGCTTCACCCCAACCCAACCAACAATTAAAAACGCCGCTGATTCCAATGTAGGATATTTCTCCAATAGCTTCACAAACCAAGTTGCAGCAAATCGCATGATCACCAAGCCGATGATTCCACCAAGGAACATGACGATAAACTGACCTCCATCAATTCCACCGACATCAAACCATCCGGTTGGCTGCAAAGTAACCGCTAAAGCTACGGCAGCTAACATGGAGTCAACTGCAAAGGCGATGTCTGCTAGCTCTACCTTCAATACCGTCGTCCAGAAACCTGAGCCCTTGTTTGACTCTGACTCGACAATTCCCGTATCTTTCCTCTTTTTAACGAAATGATGAATCGACACATAGAATAAATAAATGGCCCCGATGGCTTGAACCTGCCATACATTCACTAAGAACGAAATGAGGAATAGTGCAGCAAATCTAAATACAAAAGCTCCCAGCAGACCATAAAAGAGTGCTTTCTTTCTTTGCTCTACCGGCAGATGTTTAACCATGACTGCCATAACAACTGCATTATCGGCAGCCAGAATTCCTTCCAGACCAACAAGGATGAGCAGCACCCAACCATATTCCAATAACATTGAAGCATCCATTAATGTAAGTCCCTCCTATTTACACAGTTAGTTTTCCAATAGGCAAGGATTTTTATAAAATAAAAAGACCCTTGCCTAAAAAAGGCAAAGGTCTTGCTGAGCATAATCATTATGCCAACAAAGCCGATGGAGTAATCCATGAACTGACGACTTTGTTTAGGTATGACACCTATAGCTACTCCCCTTTGACAGGTAGAAAACGTTTAAGTTGTATAGCCATATCTTACCTCATGAATGACGTTTCGTAAAGAGATAAAACTTATTGGATCCGGATTAGGATTGATCGAATGATCAGCCCAAGTACCACTCCTGGAATCACAAACAACATCGGCAAAAAGACAGGTCCTATAAATTCACCAAATAAATATACCTTCGGAGAGTACATCAAGCCAACGGTCACCATATAAGCAGACATGACAAAAGGTAAAAATATATAAGGTTCTTCCTTTGTTTGAGCAAGCTTATAAGCATCCCACATGGCAAACATATATAGACAAGGATAAAACATCAACCATTGATAATCGATTACAGAAGCTGCTTTATGGGTTTCCCCTAAAAAACTATACATGATCCCTTGATTGAAATTACTTTGGACATTGATGATAATCTCAAGAAGCACAAATAACGTTCCCTTAAACCAAAGTCCAACCAATAATTGCGGAAAACCAGGAAGAGCAATGCTCCATAGAATTCCTTCTAATTTTGTAATAGAAGTTTTCATGGGCATCCCAGCAATTGGCGTTGAAGTGAATGAATGATAGGATGTATGTACCGGATCGAATCTTGCGTAAGGGAAAATGACATCTCGAGAATCCTCCTATTGATGCTTCTCTCATTATTTTTACCATTTCCCTCCCAATTATTACGAGGATTAAGACACTATCTGACAATCTTCATGAATACGTCCTTAATTAATCTTTACATGTAATTTTTCGTTAGAAGAATGTTCAAGATAAAATTCAACCATTTTTTCAATTTGACTTGAGAGGGTTGGGCATTGAATGTGAGACCCTCTTAAGTCTTCTTGGGCATATTGACAATTAAACCTTCCTTCAAGTGTAAAATAATCAAGCGCTTCACGTTCAACCTTCAAATATCTGCGTACAAACCGAAAGCCCAGTGCCCAATTGGAAAGAGACAAGGGAACTCTTCCCCGAGGCTGTTTCTTGTACATATGCCATAGAATCTGTTCATACACTTCCTTTACCGTCACTGGTTGTGGATCGGTAAGGTGATAGGTTTTTCCTGTTCCGATCTCTTCATGGCCGAGGTATATCGAAGCTCGGACGACATATTCGACAGGAACGATATTGATGAGGGCATTTCCTTCTCCGAGAAAGGGTATCCAGGGTAAAAAGGATAATCGCTTAAACATATTCATAATAAAATACGGACCATCAAACTTAACTGTCTCACCCGTCTTTGAACTTCCTTTAACGATACCCGGACGGATGATCGTAATCGGCAGGACTCCCTTTAGTTCCGCAACGTATACCTCTGCTTCATACTTTGTCTGTTCGTAGAAATTATTAAAGCTGTCAGGATACAGAAGCTCCTTCTCATAAACCTCTCCTTTACGTGTACCGGCCACAAACGCAGTAGAGAAATAAACATATCTCTTTAATCGGTGAAGAGTTTTACAGAAAGAATTAACGTGTCGTGTTCCCTCGACGTTTACTATATAGGCAAGATTTTCAGGCACGGCAAGATCATAGATGGCAGCTAAGTGCCAGACATACTCCACTGTTTCGCGTATTTCAGCTATGTTCCCTTCTGACATTCCAAGATCTGGCTGGGTAATGTCCCCCTGCACTAAAATGAGGTCGGTTCCCCTATTTCCTGCAAGCTTACCGGCTAATACCTCTGCTTCTTCAGTCATAGTGGCCAAATGAAGCAAGTAGATCGATGATGCCTTCTCTTGACTAATTAGTTCTTCCACAATATTAAGACTCAAAAATCCTGGAAACCCCGTGATTAAATAGTTCCCTTTCTTCATATCGATTCCCCCCGCCAAGGACTGCTTTCAAAATGGGTAATAAAAAAAGCTAACCTGCAGTCTAAGGTACCTGCTCGATATGAGGAGATGACTACTTAGCTGTCAGGTTGGCTCGTTTGACTTTGACTATTCTTTATTACCGTATGCTGCACGATTTCTCTTCATTCTTCTCGTTTCCTTATCAAAGAAACTGTATACGATCGGAATGACATAAATCGTTAACAGTGTGCTGCTTATTAACCCACCAATGACTGCTATACCCATCGGCTGATTGATCTCAGTACCTTCCCCGAGTCCCAGGGCAAGAGGTAACAAGCCAAGTATAGTCGTCAATGCGGTCATTAATATCGGCCGTGCCCGGTCTTGAACAGCTTCAACAATACTATCAAAGCTATTGATTCCTGACTCTTTACGCTGGTTGATGTAATCGACAATCACAATCGCATTGTTAACAACAATGCCTGCCAGGACAATGACACCAATGATCGCTGAAATGCTTATAGGTGTTTGAGTTACCGCCAGCGCTATTGCGACCCCGATGACCATGAGCGGCACTGTAAACATAATGACGAATGGATATTTAAACGATTCAAACTGTGCAGCCATGACCATATACACAAGAACAATTGCCAGTCCAAGTGCCAGTGCCATATCGTCAATGGAGTCTTCCAGTAACTCCCTGTCACCACTGAATGAAACCAATGTCTCGTTCGGAAGTTCCAGAGATTCTATCTTCTCATCCACAGCTTTCGAGATTGCCCCGAGATTGGTGGACGAAGAATACTTCAAAGTGAATTGAACTGCGTGCTGCTGATCGATTCTCTGTATACTGACAGGACCATCTTCTATCGAAAAATCCACTACAGAATTTAATTGAATATACTTCCCTTGTCCGTTAGGGATAAGTAGTTTCTTCAAAGAGTCCAGATTCTCCGTAATATTACGGTCATATTGTACGAGGACGTTTATGACATCAGACGTCTCTGTAACCATTTGAGTCGCCAATACACCTCGTGTTACATCCTGTACAAGGGTGCCTATCTGAGCTGGTGCCAACCCTTGTTCGAGAGCTTTGTCGCGGTTCACTTTCATTTGGACTTCTTTGACCGTTTCCATTTGATCCGTCGTCACTTCTGAGACGTTTTCCATACCCTTCAAAGAATTGAATAATGCATCGACAGATTGATCCAATCGATTTGGATCTGTATCCCTTAAATTGAACGTCAGGGTTTGAGGGCTAGAACCTGATGTTGACTGAAGATTAAAAGAAATTTCCGATGAATCATTTACCTTTTTCGCAGCTTTTTCTATCTCAGGTTTTACTTCATCTGCAAAAGTGAATATGGATCTCCCACGATCTTCTAAAGGCTTCATTTTCACGTACACTTCAGCAATATTCCCTTTTGAACTTCCTCTAAAGGACTCTTCCTGAGTTGTACCGACCAGGCTTACAAAAACATCGACATCTTTTTCCTTTTCCAGCCTATCTTCAATTGCATTTACAACTTTGTTTGTCTCTTCCACGGATGCTCCATTATCTAATTCGACCCTCATATTGAAAAACCCTTCATCCGTAGGAGGTAAAAACTGTGTTCCTACTGTCGTTAAGCCGAAACCGCCAGCGACCAGAGTGAGTGCCGTAATAAACAGGACGATGAATCGGTGACGAAGGGCCCACTTGATAGATCTGGCAAATGTTTTTCTGCTTTTTGAGCGCCTGCGCTTCGCTTCGAGATTTCCTTTAGGCTTCTTCAATAATCTGCTTGCTAACATCGGGATGACCGTTAAGGCTACAACAAGGGATGCTAATAAGCTAAAAGAAATGGTCAGGGCAAATTCGGTAAATAATTCACCAAGCAAACCTGAAATAAAGACAACAGGTAAAAACACTGCAACTGTTGTTAAAGTAGATGCCGTAATGGCTCCACCCACTTCTTTGGCTCCGATACTCGCAGCCTCTCTCGGTGTTTTCCCAAGAGAAAGGTGCCGATAAATATTTTCAATTACAACAATGGCATTATCCACAAGCATTCCAATTCCAAGGGCAAGTGCTCCGAGAGTCATGATATTCAAAGCAAAATCAGCAAAGAACATTAAGACAAATGTAACGATGACAGAGTATGGAATCGCCACACCAATGATTAACGGACTCTTTACATTCTTCAGGAATAGAAATAGAACAAGCATGGCAAAAGCCCCGCCAATGATAAGGGAATTTGCAATATTTCCTATCGCTTGTGTAATGTAGTCCCCCTGATCAAAGAGAATGTCTGCTTTGATTGATTTGTATTGGTCTTGTTGAAGTAGACGATCCAGCTCATCTTGAAAGGCTTTTGAAACAGAAGCCGTGTTTGCGTCGGATTGTTGTAACACACTAAAAAGGATGGCAGAGTCCTGATTGGCACGAGTGATCGTATTCGTGTCCTGCTGCTTCTTCTCAACAACCGCTACTTCCCCAAGGGTAATCTTCTTACCATTTTGAGGATTCACTTGAAGCACCAATTTTTCCAGTTCATCAACGGACTGTAATTCACTCATAACACGGGTGGTTAAGGTTTGTCCATCAGTTTCTATGGTATCCCCAGGTGATGTTACATTATTTGCTCTAATCGTGTTAATAACGTCAGATTGACTTAGACGATTATCTTTCAGCCTTTGTTGATTTAGTTCAATGACCACTTCATCCTGGAGTGAACCAGAAACGTTTACATTGGCCACTCCTTCAACCCGGGTTAATTCCAATTTCAAATTCTCGGATAGCGTTTTTAAATTACTTTCCTTACCCTCTTCACGCAAAGAGAATTGAATGATAGGAAATTGGGCAGGGTCGAACTTAAGAAACCTGGGATTATCCGCCCCATCTGGAAGCGGAGTTTGATCTATTCTTTGAAGTACATCATTTTCTATCTCATCAATGGAGGTTGTCCATGAAAATTCAAGGAGAATGAAGTTTGAGCCTTCCCTGGAAGTAGATTGGATGTTTTTCATTCCTGGTAAAGTGGACAAGCTCTCTTCCAGTGGTTTTGTCAACTTTTCCACCACTTCTTCAGGACTTGCGCCAGGATAATTAGTCACGACGACCCCAACTGGAGGATTCAGATCAGGAATGAGCTTTAATGGGATTCTGAGGAGGGATACTCCTCCAAGAATAAGTATGAGTAGCATTGTGACAATGGTGAATACAGGACGGCGTATGGAAAAATCACTAATTTTCAAACGGGCGCTCCCCTTTCTATATCTATATCGTTCACTACGGTTCGGAAGCAGTTAATGTTAACTATAGTCTCTTCAGGAAAATCCTTCAATATTAAAGCTGCTCCAATAAAAAATGTTCACAATTTATTCACCTCGATAAATAAATACACCTAATCTGTAAACACTATTTTTATACTGAAACGTTAGGAGCATTAGCATGGCGAATTGGGTTCCATTTGTATTCCTTAGTCTTATCAGCATTATTTTGTTAGTCATAATTGTCGTTAAGAACCGTCATATGTCTGCTCGGATTTTATTATTTTGGCTTTTCATTTCCGGCTTAGCTTATGTATTCGAATATATCATCTTTGTTCTATTCAACAGCTATACGTATCATCCCCATATTTTATCGAATAATTACAATGACAGTGTGTTAGGATCGATTAGTTCTCAGGCCTTTTCAGTGCCGATCGCGCTCACGTATATTGTTGTATATCATTTAAGAGCGACCCGGATTGCCTTGATCATTGGTTTTTTCTTTCTCATTGAAACATGGTTCACCTATTCAAATTTTTACGAACACCATTGGTGGCAATCGTATTACACATCATTTTTCTTAATCATTTCTGTCATCCTGTCTAAAGCGTGGTGGAAACTTCTTGAAGATGATCCTAATCACTATGCACTATTCATTACCTTGTTTTTTGCTCTGTCGACCGTCTCCCTTTCATTTGCCTGGATTCTTTCATCCCTTTTGGAGCTATATATCCTTCCATTGCATCATTTCTCTAATCCTACACGGGACTTGATTGCGGGAAATGCGATGTACATTTGGTTTACCACCTACTTTTATACACTGGTGATCTTCTTTAGAAATAACGATAAGCAATATACATTGTTGACCATCCTTTTCCTGTTAACCATAGAAGTATTCATGGTCCAAGAAGGTGTGTTGCTATTAAAGACCCCGATCATGATGATGGTCCTTCCCCTTTTTCATTTTTCTGTGATTGCAATAGGCGGATATTATTACAATCATCATTTCCCTAATTATGTTGAACTCACACGAAAAGGACTGCCCTCTCGATAATTCATCTTTTTGAAAAAATGCGATGAATGACGAGGACAGTCCTTTTTTATTGGCACTTTTGTTTAAGATTTGCATTTAAGATGAGTGTAGGAAGAATCATGGTCCGTTCCTTTCCGCTCCAGGCACTTGCTTTCCGCGGGGAGGAAGTCAAGCCTCCTCGACGTTCCGTCTGTGGGGTCTCGACCTTTCCTCTATTTCCCGCAGGAGTCAAGTGCCTTCCGCTACAATCCACTCTGTGCTTCTACATTTTGATTCCCTAATAACGGATAAACAACAAAAAAACTCCAATTGTAGATAGGTTGAGCGTTTGTTCCCTAAAACAAACTATCTACAATGGATCATAAAATTAACATCATTATAATAGCTCAGAAATTAGTTATCATTCAATGTTTATCGTTATTGCACACCGAGGATTCAGCTTGTTTTTTTGACACTTTTTAGCTCTGTCACAAAAAACCTCTTAAAGATGGTGAGGGGAACTGTGTAGACTCCTGCGGAAGTACGGTCGTGCCGAGACCCCGTTCAGCTAAGCTGAGGAGGCTCGGCCGAACGCTAGCTGCAAGCGAAGCAGTTCCCCTCACCATCCAACTCACACTAATTGACAGAGCCCAAGCAGACTTTATGTTAATAAACAACAACCTTTGTGAAAAGAGCTTCTTATAAAATGTTAGTTTGATGCAATTGGATTCGTTTCAGTTTGTTCTTTTTCGATGGTCCAGCCGGTAAATCCATATAGAATGGTTATGACGGGAGAAATGAGACAAAAGATAGCGAACGGTAAATACTCTATCGTGGCGACTCCTAATACATCAGTTAAGAATATACCACATACACTCCATGGCACTAACGGGTTAATGACCGTTCCAGCATCCTCCAACGTACGTGATAAGTTCTTGGGATGTAACCCAAGCTTCTTATATTGAGATTGAAAGGCTTCTCCCGTTAAAAGGATGGACAGATACTGTTCCCCTACAACGAGGTTTATACCAATGGCCGATAGAGCCGTTGAAAGAATCGTTCTTCTTCCTGATTGAAGGATCGTTGAAACTTTATTAAGCAACACAGGAATAATACCAAGCTTAAATAATAATCCACCGAGACTTAAAGAGAGAATGACAAGGGAAATCGTAAACATCATGCTGTTCACTCCTCCTCTTGTTAAAAGTGAGTCGATGGATTCCACCCCTGTTTTGGATTCAAATCCTGAAAATAACACCTGAAACAATTCATTCAGCTTCAAGGACCCATGTAAGAACGAAAGACCGATTGAGACAACTATATTGATCGCAAGTGTTAGTAATGCAGGGGTCTTAAATACAATGAGAACAATGAGTAATAATACAGGAACGAGACTGTACCAATGAATCAGACCTGTTTGATCCAATCCTTCCTGTAACGATTTCAGCTGTGTTAAATTAACATCACTTGTTTCCGGTGATAAAAGCCCAAAAACGATGAGTGTAATAATGAATGCAGGGACAGTTGTCCAGGCCATATTACGAATATGAGTAAATAAATCTACCTTCACTATAGAAGAAGCCAGGTTCGTTGTGTCTGATAATGGTGACATCTTATCTCCAAAAAAAGCTCCTGAAACAATCGCTCCTGCAGTGATACTCATTGACAGTCCCATCGCCTCACCAATTCCGATAAGTGCCACACCTATGGTTGCCGCCGTAGTCAATGAACTTCCAATAACGATGCCGCTCAAGGATGTAAGCAAAAACGCAATCGCATAAAAATAATTGGGTGATACAAATTCAAACCCATAAAACATCAATGTGGGAATGGTTCCACTGAGTAACCAACTGCTCACAAGAAGACCAATGAAGAAGAAGAGTAAAATAGCTCCTAAGCCACCTTGTGCCCCAACAATCATTCCCTGTTCAATCTCTTTGAATTTTACCTTGCGACTAAGCCCATACATCATTAAAAAGAAGAGTGATAGGATAATGGGAATGTGAGGGACTGATTCGAGGCCAATAATACTGCCACTGATAATCCCCAGTACAGCGAGCAATATCACTGATGCTTCTATAACCTTTGGTTTGTTTACGCTTTGAATGTTTAACATAGTAACACTTCCTTCTCTAAGGTGAAATTGATGAATGGGAATAGAAAGAACAACAAAAAGAACTCTCCATCCCGAATAGGGACGAAGAGTTCTCCGCGTTACCACCCTAATTGGAATAAACCTATTGTCATACATTCCCACTATTCACTCACTACTATTCAAGAATAGTTGACAATTTGTTTATTCCCACTTCATAAAGGTTTGTCCCTGGATAAAGCCTCATCTACTTAGAGGATTTATAAGCAATGTAATTCAGAAATAATGGACCTAGGCTTACACCTGCCGCCTAGTCTCTGATTGCTGTCTACCTATTTCCTACTTCGTTGCTCAAGACAAAGATATGTGATTGAACCGTTAAAAGTTCGAAAGGGCACCAGCCTCTTTCACTCTTAAACGCTTTTAAGCTTTTATGTGCTAAAGTAATTATAGTAGTATTTTATCATTGTATTGAAATATGTCAATGATTTTCATTAAAAAAATGACCTCCTTTGTAAGAAGAGAGGTCATTTTAGCTATACAAATAGAGAGTGTGTAAATGGTTCTTTTGCTTCACGAACAGGTTTTCCGATGAAATAACCCTGGGCATAATGAACACCGATTTCTTTACAAAATAGCAGTTCTTCTTTTCTCTCAATCCCTTCTGCTAATACAAGGATGTCCAACTTCCTGGCAATCTTCATGACCTTACGTAAAAACTCCTGTTTTTCTGCAACGCTATCACAATGGTTGATAAAAGAACGGTCAATTTTCACATAGTCAGGCTTAAGGAGAGTCAGCATTTCGACCGTGGCAAACCCGGATCCAACATCATCAAGCGCCACTTTCATTCCTTCACGCTTATATACATCAAGGACCGATCTTAGATGTTCCACATCCTCAATTTTCTCTGTCTCGACCACTTCGAATACGAGATCTTCAGGATTCACCCCGACCTCGTTTACGATCTTAAAGGTATGACGCAAACAAAATTCCGGATTATAAATCGTGGAAGGAAGGAAGTTAATGAAACTTTTAATACCAGGATTCACCTGACCCTCCCGGCATTCGATTGCCGATTTCCTTGCTTTCTGGTCTAACATGGAGTGAAAGCCTGTTATTGCAGCAACTTCAAATAATGTTCCTGGATTTATCCTTTTGGAATGATCCTCTGCACGCAAGAGAGATTCATAACCAAAGAGACTGTAATCTCTTAAATCAATGATTGGTTGAAGATGACTGGTGAATTTACCATCCTGAATCATCTCTACCATCTCTCTATGCTTCATTAATAGCATGAATTTGCCTACTGCCATCAACGATCCGGGCTGGTTGATACAATTAATGCTGCACGTCCATCCTTCCCCTTCCAATAACTCCTCTACTCTAACAAGCTTTTCATATAGTACATTCAGATTTTCATATAGAAAAACATATGTACCATCTTCTAATTGCGAAGCATATCCCTCCAACGGTACAGTATCATTTTGAGCATTATGTAAAAAAAAGTACCCTGTATCATGATACTCCATGGTTACAGCACAATTTGCACAATCGATGTTCATTTTTCAACTCTCTCCCTTACTTATGAAAATATCCCCTTTATGTATACACTAAGACTATTCACCTATAAAATGCTACTAATATACATTTATTCCAGGATAAATTCACTTGATAATGGTAAAAAGTTCAATTGACTCCAGGTGACACCCTCCATTCCACCTACCAAAAAACACCCCTCCAAGTCCAATCCTTGAGGGGTGTTCACTACCTTTACATCAAACTATATAATCGAATATCCGGATTTTTATCATTGAACCATCTCATGGCAAAATCATTTTCAAACAAGAAGACCAGGTTGTCATGACGGTCTTTTACCAGCATGCTTCGAGAGCTTGACATTGTTTCTTTTACATCTTCTTCGTTTTCAATCCATCTTGCTATTTTTGATCCAATCGGTTCCATTTTCACATCAACGTTGTACTCATTTTTCATTCTGTGCTCAAATACTTCAAACTGAAGCTGCCCGACTGCACCAAGGATGATATCTTCCGTACGGGTCTTATAATATTGGATGGCCCCTTCTTGAACCAGTTGAAGAATTCCTTTTTGAAAGTGCTTCTGTTTCATGACATTCTTAGCTGTAACACGAACAAAAAGTTCAGGTGTAAATTGAGGGAGCTTTTCATATTGGAAGCCTTGCTTTCCTTGCACAAGCGTATCACCGATTTGATACGTACCCGTGTCATAAACCCCGATAATATCCCCACTCACAGCTTCATTTACTGTGCTTCGATCGTCTGCAAGAAATTGTGTAGACTGAGCAAGCTTAATGGATTTACCTGTGCGGGCAAGATTAACCGTCATCCCTCTCTCGAATTGTCCTGAACAGATGCGGACAAATGCAATCCGGTCACGATGAGCGGGATTCATATTGGCTTGAATCTTGAACACGAAACCAGAAAATTCCTCTGCCGTCGGCTCAATTTCACCAGCGTCAGAATTCCTTGGCTGAGGAGATGGTGCAAATTGTAAATATGTTTCAAGAAACGTTTGAACACCAAAATTCGTCAATGCACTACCGAAGAAAACTGGAGAAAGCTCTCCATTCGCTATTCGCTCACGTGAAAACTGGTTTCCTGCTTCGTTCAGAAGCAACACATCTTGAAGGGTTTGATCATAAAGATTGCTTTCCTTAAGGGAGTGTGCGCCCTCAATTTCCCCCTCATCGTTTAAGGGAATAAAACGATCTTCATCCTCCACGCGGAATTGCTCAATTCGATTATTGAAGCGATCATAGATGCCTAAGAATTCTTTCCCCATTCCTATCGGCCAATTCATCGGATAAGATTGAATTCCAAGTACTTCTTCAAGCTCTTCCAATAATTCCAAAGGCTCACGTCCTTGACGGTCGAGCTTATTAATGAATGTGAAAATCGGTATGCCTCTCATTCGGCAAACTTTGAAAAGCTTTAAGGTTTGTGTTTCAATCCCTTTCGCTGAATCGATGATCATAACCGCACTATCAACAGCCATCAACGTTCTATAAGTATCTTCAGAAAAGTCCTGGTGGCCAGGTGTATCCAGTATATTCACCCGATAAGCATCATAGTCGAAAGCCATCACAGAAGAAGTGACCGAGATCCCTCTCTGCTTCTCAATTTCCATCCAGTCAGATGTAGCGAACTTACCTGATTTCTTACCTTTTACAGTTCCAGCTGCGCGAATCGCTCCTCCAAAGAGAAGAAGTTGCTCAGTTAATGTTGTTTTCCCGGCATCCGGGTGGGAAATAATAGCGAAAGTCCGTCTTGACTTAACTTCCTGTATAAAGTCTATTTTCATTCATAAAATCCTTTCTCGTCATTCTCACTTTCTCATCATATTCGTTCTAAAGTGACAATGCAACTAAGAATCAACACCTTGATAAATCAGGCATGTTTCCCGCATCATTTCCTATAGGTATGAATTTGCATTTTTCACTACTGTGAACTGATTCACCAGAAAATTGGCTTTAAGCAGTCTTACATTTCCCTTGTCCATTGAACAATCCGGGAACTTAATGTTTCTGCTGATTCTTTTGATACCCTTTCCTGTAATGACTCCAGTAACTTTGTTTGTATATTATCTTCATCATAGGTAAAAGAATAAGACCATCGAATATCCGGAACGGCAATTAATATGAACTCATCTTTCTTGTTTTCATAGATATATACTTTTTGTTCCAAGCCTTCCAAAAAATTTTTTCTGATCTTCATAATGTGTATCCCCTTTCATGAAAACGCTTTATTGGCGCATACTAAAGACGATGTTGTCCGTACAACTTTACGAAAATCGTGTAATTGTAGGTTGTCAGACGTCTGAAAGAATTGTAAAATAAAAAACCGAAAGCATCAAGTTACAAACTTAAAATTTGAAGAGGTGAAAGAAGTGCAATATTTATGGGGTATCATGGGTATCATTGTCGTTCTGGGAATTGCTTTTGCATTTTCTACGAACAAAAAGAGTATTAATTTCAGAACCGTCCTTGGAGGACTAGCTATACAGTTATTCTTCGCTTTTCTCGTGTTGGAAACTTCTTGGGGCCAAAATTCTCTTAAGGGATTGACTCAAGTTGTAAACGCTATTATCAATTATTCAAACGAAGGAATCACCTTCCTTTTTGGTGGTCTTTATACGGAAGAATCCAATATAGCATTTATTTTTGCGTTTAATGTCCTTCCCGTCGTTATTTTCTTTTCTGCTTTAATTTCAGTCCTTTATTATCTTAAAATCATGCAATTTTTCATCAAAATTTTAGGTGGCGGACTGGCAAAGCTGCTAGGAACAAGAAAGGCCGAGTCACTTTCTGCAGCAGCGAATATTTTCGTCGGACAAACCGAGGCTCCGTTAGTAGTAAGACCATATCTGTCCAGAATGACTGAATCGGAACTTTTCGCAGTCATGACAGGTGGACTGGCTTCCGTTGCCGGTTCCGTATTAGTCGGGTATTCCTTATTAGGTGTTCCTTTGGAATATTTACTGGCAGCAAGCTTCATGGCAGCTCCTGCAGGCCTCGTCTTGGCAAAATTATTTGTACCTGAGACAGATCATACGCCTGAACCAAAAGAGCTTGATATGGAAGCGGATTCTGAGTCGGCAAATGTGATCGATGCAGCGGCTAAAGGTGCCAGCGTCGGTCTTCAATTAGCTTTAAATATTGGTGCAATGCTACTGGCATTTATTGCACTTGTCGCGATGATCAATGGATTGCTTGGCTTGGTAGGCGGCTTGTTCGGCATGGACAGCCTTTCACTGGAACTTATCCTTGGCTATGCCTTTGCTCCACTTGCTTTTGCTATCGGTGTTCCTTGGAGTGAGGCAGTCATCGCCGGAAACTTCATTGGACAAAAGCTTGTCATTAATGAATTTGTTGCTTATTCCGCGTTTGCTCCTGAAATCGGGAACTTATCGGATAAAGCGGTAGCCATCATCTCCTTCGCTCTTTGTGGATTTGCGAACCTTTCTTCATTAGGTATTTTACTTGGTGGACTTGGTAACCTTGCCCCTGACCGCAGAGGTGATATCGCCCGCTTAGGATTAAAAGCCGTCATTGCCGGTGCACTTGCTTCGTTACTAAGTGCTGCAATTGCTGGTATGTTTGTATAAAATTTATGATCCAAAAGAAGCTGTCCTCGGGTGAGGACAGCTTCTTTTTATTCTAGCCTGCAGATGGAATGAAAAGTTCATCATTTGTAAGACAGGTTCTTCTCTTCCCGGATTTTTTTGCTACATACAATCTTTGATCGGCAAGTGCGATTAGTTTTTCCGGACCTTTGGCTTCCGTTGTTTCAGCCTGCCCGAAACTCATGGAAATCGGCAAAGGCTCTAAGGTCTTCAACCGGCTATATAAGTCATTTAAAAACTGATGGATAACTTGGTCATCCGTATGAGGCAATAAGATGACAAATTCTTCTCCCCCATATCGAAATGCCTGTCCCTTATAGGTCTCCGAGAGAGTCCGAAAGACTTCCCCAACCTTTCGAATCACTTCATCCCCTGTTAAATGCCCGAATTCATCATTCACTTTTTTGAAATCATCGATGTCACCCAGGAGTATAGTGAAGGATTCATTCGCATCCACTTTCCGCCTAAACTTTTCCTGAAAGGATAGTTGATTGAATAAGCCAGACAAATAATCTCGATGGGCGAGATGATGATAGGCTTCCTTTTGCGCATAATGAGCACGCTCCCGCAGCATGATCAAAGCCCCGAAAAGACCAATGATCCAGAGGAAAAACAAATTTAAAGAAAGAGTGAAATAATGTTGAAATTCAGTTAAGTTGACGGTCACCATTCCCATCAAAAGATATGCCAGGCTAAATACCGCAAGAGAAATGAGGGCCCCTTTGGTTCTCCAATAAATGGTCGCATGCATGACAAACAATATGGAAATCGGATAAAGCGGACTATGAATCCCTTCTGATAAAAACATCAGCCAGATCAATGCAAAAAAATCGAATATTATCCCTGCTTTTAAGATGAATTGGAGACTTCTTTTATCATCCCGGGCCCGTATAAGTGCAATTTGAGTCACAAGCATATAAATGACACCCGATACTAATAAAAAGGGAAAGACCGCTTTATTGGTAGTGATATGATCAGAAAAAGGAGGTACGTAAAATATGAGTGTAGCGATCACTACAAACAGCCATCTCAAAGTAGAAAATAACTTCTCTGTTTCGTAATCATTCAAATACAAGGAAAATCTCATCAGCTTCATTCTCTCATCGTTTAATTTATAGTTTAAATTTACCAAAGATTGTGAAATCCGTCTATCACCTTATAAAAAAACAGACCAATATCTGTCATATTGGTCTGTTACTCAGAAGAAAATTATTCAGTTACACCGTACTTCAACTTGCTCTCTTCTATCGCAATATTTTTGTCACTATGAGGATATTTCGTATTTTCGATGATCTGATAATTCTCATGTCCTTTCCCGGCAAAGATGATAATATCCCCAGGTTCACTTACTTCCACTGCATGCTTAACCGCTTCTGCCCGATCACCAATCAAAGCATACTGTTGATGCTGCATTCCTTTTTCAAGATCTTTTAGAATGCTATCGTATTCTTCATATCGCGGGTCGTCTGTTGTTAAGATGACATAGTCTGCTAGTGATGCCTTTTCTGCCATCGTAGGACGTTTTGTCTTATCACGATTTCCTCCTGTACCAACGAGGAAAATGATTTTGTTTTCTTTAAACGGCAGGACAGATTGAATGGCATTTTCGATTGCATCCGGCGTATGTGCATAATCAATGTAAACGGATAGTGGTGCTTCCATTTCAACCTTCTCCATTCTCCCGCTTACAGGTGGGAGATCGCGAACAATTTCCACTAGTCTGGACACTTCCATCCCCTTCGCATACAAACAAGCCATAGCTGTCAGTACATTGTAAACATTGAATTTCCCTAATAACTTCATTTCCACCTCAAAGCTTCCTTGAGGAGATACAAGCGTAAACTTCGTTAAATCATTAAAATATTCTACATTTTCTGCTTTGAAGTCTGCGTGCCCTTCAAGTCCATAGCTGATCACTTCATGAGGAGTCATATAGCTGTAGCGCTCATACCATTCGTCATCCGCATTAAGAACAGCGTACTTTGGATTTTGAAGGTCCTGACCTAATTGAGAAAACAATAAACCTTTGGCATAGCCATAGTGTTCCATCGTTCCGTGATAATCCAAATGATCATGACTTAAGTTGGTGAAAGCCACCACATCGAAGTCGATACCCCATAATCTTCCCAACGCCAGTCCGTGTGAGGATACTTCAAGGGTGAAATTGTGAATATCACGATCTATTGCTCTTTGAAGCATCTGCTGGTTCGTTAAATTGTCGCAGGTTGTGTTTTCACTCGGGAGTAACTCTCCATCTAAATTAAAGCCGATTGTGCCGGATAATGCAGAGCTGCGGCTGTCTTTTTTCAGGATGGAGTGAATCAGATTACTCACTGTAGTCTTTCCATTTGTTCCCGTTATGCCGAAAACCGTCAGCTTCCGGGAAGGGTAATCATAATACTTATTTGATAATTGAGCCAAGGCTTTGAATGAGTCTTTGACTACGACTAATGCGGCTTTATTTAAATCAATGTCTAATTGTTTTTCTGCAACAATCAGGGTGGCCCCTTTTTCAACGGCCATCTGTGCATAATCATGTCCATCCACTGTGTAGCCTCTTGTACATACAAATATACTGCCTTCAGTCACTCTTCTGGAATCGACATGAATTTCGTTTATTTCTGAAGGTAATTCACCGTAAATGGTTTTTAATTTAATGCTGTCTAATAGATTATATGTAATCATTTGCTTACCTCTTTTGTATTAATATTGTATCTATTTTATCTTATCATCTTCGCTTTGATAAGAGAAATACCTCCTATAATCAAAACAAACTTTTCTCACACAAATGTCACCATACCCCTATTCACAATGACTAAAACAAAAAAGTCTTTGATCACCCCCATAGTAAGGGTAATCAAAGACTTCATATTTACTCTACAACCATCTTTGATTGCACATAGTGCCAAAGTAATTTTTCCGTATTGAGGATGGACGATTCATGCGTTCGCTCATATGCATGAGAAGCATCGATACCTGCCCCTATCAATCCGTGAACGATATCAAATCCTGCCCGGATTGCAGCTGATGCATCAGATCCATAAAACGGATATATATCGACTTTATATTCGATTCCGTTTTCTTCCGCTAATGAGACTAAGTGTTTACGTAATTCGTAATGATAAGGTCCACTTGAATCCTTTGCACAAATAGAAACGGTGTATTCATCCGTTGATTGTCCATCACCGATTGCTCCCATATCCACAGCCAGGTATTCTATGGTTTCGTCAGGAATATTAGAATTCCCTCCGTATCCGATTTCTTCATTATTGGATATTAAGAAGTGGGTCGTATAAGGAAGAGTGATTCCTTCTGATTTGATTTGGCGAATCAAGCAAAGAAGCATACCTACACTTGCCTTATCATCTAAATGACGAGATTTAATAAACCCGCTTTCTGTTATTTCAGCACGGGGATCGAAAGAAACAAAGTCACCGACCTCAATGCCAAGGTCCCTTACTTCTTTTGCATTTCGGACTTTTTCATCAATGCGGACTTCTATATTGGTTTCATCGCGTTTCGCTTCACCTGCATTTTTATATACATGGACGGATGTTTGATGCATAAGGATGGTACCACTGTAGGTTCTGCCTGAAGAGGTTTCAATCTGACAATACTCCCCTTCTACTGCATTCCACCTGAACCCGCCTATCATGGATAAACGCAAACGTCCATCGCTCTTGATTTCCTTGACCATGGCGCCGAGTGCATCCACATGGGCCGTCAGCATACGATGTCTTCCTGTGTCTTCGCCAGGAATTGTAATGATAAGTGCACCTTTTCGGTTTCTTTTCATTTCTACATTTAGGTCTGATAGATATTCCTCAACAAAACTCATAATCTTATTCGTGTTTCCTGAAGGACTTGGAATTTCGACAAGCTCCTTAATGATTTGAAGTGTTTTCTTTGTATCTGGATATGTATTCATTTGACTCCCTCCCTTATCGTATTATACCGTCAATTGGAAGCTTACTACAAATGTTGTTTACCGAATATTCCATCTAATACGCTCTGATCTTTTAATCGCTTCTCTTTCATATTTCTTTCTTTTCTCTTTTTGAAACGGATGAAGATAGCCACAGTTCTCACAACAGTAAAAGCCAATATTCCCTCCAACCTTCTGTCCATGGGGCAAAATCGTAAGCCCATCACCATATTCTTCTCTAAAAGTTAATTCGCTTTCCGTTAAACTTGGGTGACCACAATATAAACAACCGTTAAATCCCATATTTTCCACCATCCCTTTTTGTACATGCCTATGTAAGGAACGGGGATACTATGAATGGATTTGTAGGAAGGTTACT
This sequence comes from Rossellomorea sp. NRS-1567, assembly GCF_050467885.1. Taxonomy (NCBI): domain Bacteria; kingdom Bacillati; phylum Bacillota; class Bacilli; order Caryophanales; family Bacillaceae; genus Rossellomorea; species Rossellomorea sp. NRS-1567. The sequence goes on from NZ_JBITPL010000002.1 coordinate 157,150, forward strand.
GTTCCCCTAATCAAGCATTAAAAAACATCAAAGAAACAGGAGTGATATAGTGAACTCATCTACACTGGACAGTTTACCTCAAGGAAAAAAACATCCGAAAGGATTATATCTCTTATTCTTCACGGAATTATGGGAACGGTATAGTTACTATGGAATGAGGGCTCTTCTCGTCCTTTATTTAACCACTGCATTTGTTAGTGGGGGATTGGGTGTGGATCCTGCCAAGGCTTTATCCATCTACGGAATTTATACAGGAAGTGTATATTTCACTCCAATATTTGGAGGGTGGCTTACGGACCGCTATATTGGGTTAAGAAAGGCCATCACCATTGGGGGCATCACAATGGCATGTGGAGATTTTTTAATCTTCCTTACCCACTCCCAAACTGGCCTGTATGCAGGGTTAGCCCTGCTGGTGATCGGAAATGGATTCTTCAAACCGAATATCTCAACCCTGGTTGGTGAGCTCTATCCACGACATGATAAACGAAAGGATGCAGCCTTTACAATTTTTTATATGGGAATTAACCTGGGAGCATTATTCGCACCGCTTATTGCAGGGTTTCTCGCAGAGGATTTATTTCTCAAAACGCTTGCGGATGGTACGATGCACTATGGATTTAAATGGGCTTTCCTTGCATCCTCCATCGGAATGGTTACTGGACAAATCATCTTTAGTACATTAAATAATAAGTATCTCGGAAACGTTGGACTAAAGCCCAATAAAGCATTAGCTGAAGAAGCGAACGAAAACCAGAATGTTCCTTTGACAAAGAAAGAGAAACAACGGACAACAGCCATCCTTATCCTCGCCTGCTTTGTCGTTTTCTTCTGGGCTGGCTTTGAACAGGCAGGAAGTTCTTTCACTTTGTACACGAAAAACTTCATCGATCGTGAAGTGTTCGGCTACACCATACCTGTTGCCTGGTTCCAATCCGTTAACCCATTGTTTATTGTGATCCTGGCACCGATTCTATCGAGTGTCTGGTTAAAGCTTTCAAGATCAAATCGAGGCGATCTGAACATGACGACAAAAATGGGAATCGGAATGATTCTCCTCGGACTCGGATTTATGATCCTCATTCCCGCAGTCATGCAAACGGGTTCGGATGAACAGAACATCACCGTAAAGGCAAACTTGTTGTTTATCGTCTTTACTTACCTTCTGCACACCCTTGGGGAACTGTTTTTATCTCCCGTTGGTTTGTCTCTGGTCAGTAAAGTAGCACCTGTTAAAATCGCATCCTTGCTAATGGGTGTTTGGATGGCTGCCATCGGTGTGGCGAGTCTTCTTGCCGGACAATTGGCTTCCCTGACAGCCACACTGGGATATTTAGAAATTTTCGCTGTCATCGGTGCAACCGCCATTATTCTCGGCTTCGTCTTACTCTCCATTTCGAAAAAACTTGTATTAATGATGAGGGAAGAAAACCATACGTAAAGAATAAGAAAACCGCTGGGCAATTAAGCCAAGCGGTTTTCCTATTTCACCTTCTTCTCAGCTACACTGCCATTCAATAATCCACCAATCAATAAAATCGTGGAGGATATGTAAAACCATACAACCAGGGTAATGACGCTGCCCAGCTGTCCATAAAACTGGGAGTAGTCATTCAATTTAACATAGGTTCCATATAACCATGAAACACCTTGCCATCCAAAGGTAGCGACCAGTGCACCGGGAATGACATGAAGGAACGAAATTCGTTTACTTGGAACCACCATATAAAGAAACAGAAAAAGTATGAACATAAAAATGGAACTTAATCCCCATTTCCCAATCACCCAAGCTTGACTCCATTCTCCGTTAATCTTCCCCTCGGTGAACCGTGCATGACGGATATATTCCTCAACCACCGGTACAATGAGTGAAAACGAAATAAGGAACATAAATCCGACTGTCAGTAACAGATCATACAATAACGCAATTAAAAATGGTTTCTTCCTCTGGATTTTATACGCTTTATTCAGTGATCTCACCATGGATTGGACAGCCATAGAAGAAAGCCAGAAGGTAAAGAAGATGGAAATGGACAACACATCTCCCCGTTGGTCATACAAAATACGATCTATATTATTTTGAATGATAGCGTACGATTTATCAGGTGCAAAAGGTTTAATCAGAAGCAATACATTGGTTTCCGAAATGGGCAGATAACTAATCAACGAAAATACAAAAATTAAAAACGGAAAGATCGATAACAACAAATAATACGCCAACTGTGCAGAATGATCGAAAAAACGTTCCTTAAAAAATCGAACTGTCACATTCTTTGAATGATGTAAGATATTCATGGTTTTAAACCCCTAAATAGGAAAAGATATTCTTATTTTCCCCTTTTATGCATAATTCAATCATTTTGAACAGCTTTGCATTATCATTTGTCCTCTCTTCATTTTCCCTGTCAATATAAGGTAAGCGTGCAGATATACTTAGAGTATCCGGGATAGCCCCTATCCTCGCCTCATTTCCCTCCTTTTCTCCACTCATCCTCTAATAAACCAAAAAGCAGAGAGTCTCTCCACCCATTTTTTATTTTCAAGTCATGACGGATTCTTCCTTCTAACGTCATACCGATTTTTGTTAACACTTTCTGAGAGGAAATGTTTTGAGGGTCACATGTCGCTGAAATTTTATGTAAATTCAACTCAGAAAACCCTCTCTTCACTAACGCATTTCCAAGGAGAGTCCCGATACCCTTCCCCCAGTAATCAGGATGTAGAACATACCCAATCTCACCAGATTGGTGAACGAAGCTTTTGATGATGATTTCACCTGCCCCAATCACTCGATCCGTATTCTCATTTACCAGGGCTTGAACATACCTTGTTTGCGGAACCATCTTTTCAGCTTTCAGCACTTCTTCTACATACGCTAATGTGTCCATCTCTGAATTCGGACCCCATGGCTGATACTGAGAAACATTTTCTTGAGACGCATAGAGATGAACGTCCTTCCAATCTTCTTTCTTTAACCTGCGTAAATATAAATGAGAAAAAAGATAAATCTTTTCCACGTCACTTCCCCCTCACATGCATTATAAATTGTTCTAATATTAACATGATTTTCTTTTTTGCGTGTAATTTTCTAAAAAGCTGTTTTATAATGCTCTGTTTGCAATGTTATTGTTATCTTAAGGAAGGAAGAAAGTAGTAGTTGTTTTCCGCTACAGGATGCTCGCTTTCCGCGGGGCTGGCGGTGAGCCTCCGGGGTCTCACCTGTCCAGCTATTCCCGCAGGAGTCGAGCATCCTTTCGCTCCAAACAACTTTCTGAGCATGTATCTTTAATAGAACTAAATAAAATCAAAAGCTTTTAGCAAACAATTTCTTTTGAGGTGAGTAGAAGCAATGTCCTATTGAAGAAGAATTCTGTCTTCTAATTAGTTTGTTATTAACACCTTGTAGCTCTGTCACGAAAAATACTATTAAAGATGGTGAGGGGAAATGCGTAGAGTCCTGCGGAAGTACGGGCGTGCCGAGACCCCGTTCGGCTAAGCTGAGGAGGCTCGGCCGAACGCTAGCTGCAAGCGAAGCGGTTCCCCTCACCATCCAGCACATACTGATTGACAGAGCCCAAGCAGACCTTTTGTTAAAAAACAACAATCCTTAAGAAAAGAGCCTTTTAAAAAAGCTAACCCAATCTTAGAATGTTGATTCTCACGTCCTGTTGTGGAAATCAATTACTATTTGCTATTGTCATAGCACCAAAGTTTTATGAAAACTGACATATTTATAAAGGATTTCTCCCTCTCATTCAAGAAATCAATAAGAGGAAGAAAATTTTCTTGCATCACTGTATGAAGCAGACGAAAGGAAAGGGAGATTCGATATGGTAAACAACAAGGAAACAATGGGGAATGAAGATGTATACACAGACTTTATTAATAAAATGACCTATGGTGAATATCTTGGCCTGGATACACTACTTGACAGTCAGAAACGTTTATCCGGTCACCATGATGAAATGTTATTCATTATCATTCATCAAGTAAGCGAATTATGGATGAAATTGATTCTGCATGAAATCAAAGCTAGTATCACCTCCATCCAAAAAGGGGAACTTTCTCCTGCATTTAAAATGTTGGCACGTGTTTCAAAGATTCAATCACAAATTATTCATGCCTGGGATGTGCTATCCACGCTTACGCCTTCAGAATATGTTCAATTCAGGGACAGCCTTGGGCAAGCCTCGGGATTTCAATCCTACCAATATAGAATGATCGAATTTGCCCTTGGTTACAAAACGAAACATGTATTGGAGATTTACAAGAAGGATCCTGTGTTATCAGTTCAGCTTAAAGAGGCATTCGTGGCCCCTTCCTTATATGATGTTTCCATCCTTGCCTTATCAAAAGCAGGTTTACCCATTCATGAAGATGTACTTCGTCGGGATTATAAGAAGCCTTACACGGAAGACCAGACTGTATTGGATGCATGGACAGAAGTCTATAAGCATCCGGATAAGTATTGGGATTTATACGAATTAGCCGAAAAATTGATCGATATTGAGGATTGGCTTCAGCAATGGCGCTTCAGACATATGAAAACCGTGGAACGGATCATCGGTCATAAAATAGGGACGGGCGGCTCAAGCGGCGTAGGCTATCTAAAAAAGGTTCTGGATCATCGTTTCTTCCCTGAGCTGTGGAATGTCCGGACGAACCTCTAAATCCTTTGCATTATGTAATTTTTTAAGGGCTCATATAGTTAAAATGAAATTCACACATTTTTCTGCCTATTTTCCAATTCCTTGTTTTATAAGGGTTGCCTTTTAAATGGTTACCTGATATTATGTAAGAGAATTATTTTTGTTCGGTATGGAAGGATAGACAAAGTTTTTAAAGCTTTTCGCCTTGAAGTTACGTGAGCAAGAATAGTAATACAATTGTGTGGAGAACACACGAGGAGGTAACATTATGTTAGAAGGTACAGTTAAATGGTTTAACGCAGAAAAAGGTTTCGGATTCATCGAGCGCGAAGGTGGAGACGACGTGTTCGTACACTTCTCAGCTATTCAAGGCGAAGGATTTAAAACTTTAGAAGAAGGTCAAAAAGTTTCTTTCGAAATTGTTCAAGGAAACCGTGGCGACCAAGCTGCTAACGTTACTAAAGCATAATTCATGCTAATTCAAAAGACTCTACTCTGTAGGGTCTTTTTTCTTTGCCATCACATAAAAAAGTGTATACAATAACCTTACCATGCTTAATAGGAGGTTTATTCTTATGGCTAGACACTCTTTTCATATATCTACTGATTGGCCGGGGCTGCGAAATGATACAGGTACTTTGAGCTCGGAAAATTTTCACACGAAAATATCTATCCCAACTGAAATGGACGGACCTGGAATAGGAACAAACCCTGATGAAATGCTTCTTGGAGCAGCAGCTACGTGTTACATCATCACCCTGGCCGCGATGCTTGAACGAAGTCATATTGAGAAAACGGACTTATCGATGACATCCGAAGGAATTGTGGAAGTCCAAAAAGGAATCATTACATACAAAGAAATCATCCACCGTCCTGTGCTGACATTAGCTCCCTCCACTACTGAAAAAGACATAACCCTTACGAAGAAATTGTTGATGAAGGCGGAGCAGTCTTGCATGATCACCCGTGCCATCAAAGGGAATGTGACAGTAAAGGTAGACCCTGAAATACATATGTAAAAAAGCATAAGCAAAGGGCATCCATTCAGATGCCCGAAGTTTTTATGATTCAGCGTGAACAAGCTTCACTAACATATGGGCAAGCATATGCTGCTCTTCCTTGTTACCTGCTTTCCATAATTCATGTAATAACTTTTCTTCTCTATTCTTCGGTTCCTCATGAGCTGCAAGATAGTCTCCCACCTTCTGGGCTGCCTTTGCCTGCTGCTCTTCATTCATCCCTAACTTATCCGCCAAGGAAACTTTATTACCTAAGTATTGTTTGAAATGATCAAAGTTTGATAATATATCCTCTTTTTTGTCCTGGGACATATTATCTAACGTTTTATCTACCTTTGACTCCATTTTTTCTTCTGTAGAATGATTTGCCATGTAAATCTCTCCTCTCATTCAATCTAGTATGTATATTCCCACCATTGGGAGAGTTAAACATTTATTTTCATATTATTGGTAATGGAACCTCCAACTCTCTCCTTCTTGTTTAAGCACTTTCTCCAGAGTGTAAACAATATAGTGGATACTGAATAATGAGGAGGACGAAATAAAATGAAGAATGTTAAGAAGGAAGTTGCCATTATTACAGGAGCAAGCAGTGGAATCGGACAAGCGACCGCAAAGGAATTAGCCTCAAAAGATATAACCGTGATGCTTGCGGCAAGACGTGAAGAACGATTACAAGAATTGAAGAATGAGATTGAACAAATGGGCGGAACGGCTTTTTACCATGTAACAGATGTGACGAACGCAGGAGAAATGGAACAACTGGCTAAAGAGACGGTAGAACTGGCCGGTCATATTGATATTTTAGTCAATAATGCAGGACTCATGCCCCTTTCATTAATAAATAAAAGAAAAATTAAAGAATGGGATCAAATGATTGATGTGAATATTAAAGGAGTACTTTATGGAATCTCTGCTGTCCTGCCGTATATGGAAGAACAAAAGTCAGGACATATTATCAATATCTCTTCTGTAGCCGGTCATAAAGTCATGCCCGGAAGCTCCGTCTATAGCGGGACGAAATATGCCGTTCGTGCGATTACAGAAGGCTTAAGACAGGAAATGAACGCTTCTCACAACATTCGAACAACGATCATCTGTCCTGGTGCAGTTGCAACCGAACTGACAGAAACGATTACGGACGAAGATATATTAGCCGCGTTTAAGGATCGTGACATGAAGCCACTCGACAGTGAAAATATTGCGAAGTCGATCTCTTACGCTATTGAACAGCCAGACCATGTAGATGTAAATGAAATCATCGTACGCCCTACGCAACAAGACATGTAAACAACAAGGAGGACTAATCATGAATACACAATTTGATAAACTATTTATTAATGGAGAATGGGTAAAAGGAAACAGTGAGAATATGATTCCCAATAAAAACCCATTCAATAATATAGAGCTTGGTTCCATTAAAGCTGCCAATAAAGATGATCTTGACACCGCTTATAAATCAGCACAAAAAGCTCAAGAAAGCTGGGCGAAAGAACTTCCTCAAGTAAAAAGAGAAGTGATGGAAAAAGCCGTTGAAGTCGTCGAAAACAATCAGGAATTAATCATTGATTGGCTAATTAAAGAGTCTGGCAGCACATACATGAAAGCGGCAGGCGAAGTGAAGGTCTCCATAAATAGTATGAAGGAAGCGGCAACCTACCCTTACAGAATGGAGGGGAAAATACTACCTTCTCAAGTACCCGGGAAAGAAAACCGTGTCTACAGAGAACCGCTTGGGGTTGTGGGAGTAATCAGCCCCTGGAACTTCCCCTTCCATTTAGCAGTTCGCTCAATTGCAACGGCTTTAGCAACCGGAAACGGTGTTGTTGTTAAACCGGCTACTCACACCCCTGTGACAGGCGGTTTATTATTTGCAAGTATCTTTGAGGAAGCCGGACTGCCGAAGGGGTTGTTAAATGTAGTCGTTGGAAAGGGATCAGAAATTGGTGATGATATCGTTGCTCACCCGATTCCCAGATTGATTTCCTTTACCGGTTCGACTGAAGTGGGCCGCGGAATAGGAGCGCTCGCAGGAAAGAACCTGAAGAAGACTGCTCTAGAGTTAGGTGGAAACAACGTCTTTATCGTTCTTGATGATGCAGATCCCGATCAGGCAGTTGAATCAGCCCTATTCGGAAAATTTTATCATCAAGGACAAATTTGCATGTCCATTAATCGGATCATGGTTCATAAAGAGATGTACGATAAATTTGTGAAAACTTTTGTATCTCGTGTAAAAGAACTAAATACAGGAGATCCTTCAGATAAAACGACCCAAATCGGGCCATTAATTGATCAAAATCAAGTAAACAGAATATTGAAGGATATTGAAATCAGCAAGGAACAAGGAGCGGAAGTGGTATTAGGAGGCAACGCTGATGAGAACTTATTGTATCCTACAGTAATGACTCATGTGACCAACTCAATGCCGATTGCAAAGAATGAAATCTTCGGACCTGTAGCAGCCATCATCCCGTTTGAAGATGACGATGAGGCGATCCGCTTGGCCAATGAACATCCATATGGCCTAAGTGGAGCAGTACACTCTTCCTCCATAGAGAGAGCGACGAATTTGTCTCACCAAGTAAAGACCGGGATGATTCATATTAATGACGAACCTGTGAATGATGAGCCGCATATGCCATTCGGGGGAGAAAAGGATTCCGGCCTTGGCCGCTTTAACGGAGAATGGGCCCTCGAAGAATTCACAACCGTTAAATGGGTCGCCGTTCAGCATAAGAGAAGAGATTACGGGCCATTTATTGAAAAGAAATAATAAGAAAAGCGAGTCGTGATGACTCGCTTTCTTTGTTTTTATAGTTCATCAAACCCATTAGCATCCGATGTCTTCGTATATTGCCTTGATTTCTGTTCAAAGAAATCAGTCTTCCCTCTATCCACTTCCTGATAGGCAATGATCCATTTTAGTGGGTTGGTCTTATATCCTTGAAATGGTTCTTCAAACCCCAGCTGTTTGGCTCTTTTATTCGCCATGAATTTAATATAATCTTCAAGGTCGCTCATTAGCAGCCCTTCAACGTGAGATCCGATGATATCTCTTCCCCACTCTATTTCCAGGAGAGCTGCCTGTTTGAAAGCATCTTGTCCAAATTCACGCAGCTCATCCGTTTGATAATCAGGATTCTCGTTAAGGACTTCTTTATATATTTTTTCAAATAAGCCGACATGCAGCTGTTCATCCCGATTGATATAATTAATCATCGTCGATGTCGCCACCATCTTTTGATTTCTGGCCAGATTATAGAAGAAGGCAAAACCGGAGTAAAAGAACAATCCTTCCAGAATGACATCATATATGATTGACTTTAATAGATTCTCAATGGTGGGGGATTCTACAAATCCTTTATATCCATTCGTTATAAATTCGTTCCGCTTCTTCAAGATTGGATCGTTCTTCCAGAAATCAAACACTTCATCCTGCTTCTTTTTGGACACGATGCTGGATAACACGTAACTGTACGAATGGTTATGGACGACCTCTTGCTGTGCCAAAATGATCATCAATGCATTCAGGCTGGAATCCGTGAGATAGTCTGCCACTTTACCGGCGTAATCGGTCTGCACACTATCAAGGAGAGCCAGTAAGCCGATGATTTTCAAAAAGGACTCCTGCTCCCTTGTTGAAAGAGTAGGGAACTGCTTGATATCCTTTGCCATGTTGATCTCAAAAGGCGTCCAGAAATTCCCCAGCATTCTCTTATACTTTGGATAGGCCCATGAGAACCTGACATCATCCCAGTTTAATATATTCGAGCTTTGTCCATTTACAATTCCGGTAGATTTATTTGGTGCCTCAGAATCTATTAAGATTCGCTGCTTTAATCCATTCACGTTATCATCTTCCTCCCTGCTAGCTATGGCAGCTTTCACATTCTTCAAAATTTGAAACAGATGTTGATCTCACATAGTAGGTCGTTTTCAATCCTGACTTCCATGCATCTAAATGAAGAGATAGTAACTCGATCGCCTTGATATCATTCCTCACATACAAGTTAAACGATATTCCTTGATCTATATGTCTCTGTCTCTTCTCATTTTGTTTAATACTCCAGTGCTGATCTACGTTATAAGCCGTTTTGTAATACCAGGTCGTCTTAGGTGATAAATCAGGTGCTGTAACGGGAATCTTATAGTCTTTCTTTTCTTCCGAGTACTCTAATCTGAATAAGGGATCTATACTGGCTGTAGAGCCGGCAATGATCGAAGTGGACGAATTGGGCGCAACGGCCATTAAATATCCGTTTCGGATTCCTTGTGAGGAAACACCATCCCTGAGTGCATCCCACCTCGGTCCGGAATACCCTTTCTTTGAAAAATATTCTCCAGTCGACCAGTCGGACCCGCTGTAATAGGGATAGGAGCCTTTTTCTTTCGCTAATTCATGACTGGCTTTGATCGTGTAATAAGCAACATCCTCGTATAGGGAATCACAATAATCAACTGCTTCATCGCTCTCCCATTTCAAACCTTTCAATGCAAGGAGGTGATGCCATCCAAAGGTTCCTAATCCAATCCCTCTATAGCGCCTGTTTGTCTGTTGGGCTTGCAGGACAGGAAGCTTATTAATATCTATGACATTATCAAGTAATCTCACTCCTATGGACACGACTCTTTCCAGCTCATCATCCATGATTGTTTTGGCTAAAGAAACAGATGCCAAATTACAGACGACATAATCTCCCGGAGATTTATAGGTAATGATTTTACCGTCCTTTATGACCTCTTCTTCCATGACGGTCGCACTCATATTCTGGGCGATTTCCGTACATAAATTACTACAGTAAATCATTCCCTTATGCCCATTGGCATTTAGCCGATTGACTGTATCGCGGTAAAACATATAGGGTGTCCCCGTTTCGAGCTGGGAAATCATGATCCGCTTGAAAATTTCAATCGCAGGAACTACTTCCCTGGAAAGATCGTGACATTCTACACACTCCCAATACTTATCCCTGAATGAACCTTCTCCATCACACTCATCATAGTAATCTTCCAGGGAATATCCCATGACCACCCTCACTTCATGAGGATCAAATAAGTACCAATCCCCTCTATCCTCCACTTGTTCCATGAATAAATCCGGTACACTTACTCCAGTGAAAAGGTCATGAGTACGCTGCCTTTCATCTCCATTATTTAATCGGGTATCAAGAAAAGGAAAAATATCCTTATGCCATACATCCAAATATACAGCGATCGCTCCTTGACGTTGACCTAATTGATCAACGGATACGGCTGTGTTATTTAATTGCTTCATCCATGGTATAACACCTGAACTTACTCCCTTGAAGCCTTTGATATTACTACCTCTGCTCCGGACCTTCCCCAGATAGATACCGAGGCCGCCACCGTTTTTACTTAGTGTGGAAACATCTGTATTACTGTCATAAATACTTCTTAAATCATCGGCTACCGTATCAATAAAACAGCTCGATAACTGACCATGGCTTTTGCCGGCGTTGGCAAACGTAGGGGTTGCAACCGTCATATACAAATTAGACAGGGCCCAGTAAGCTTCTTCAATAAGCGCCAGTCGCATATCACGGGGTTCGTTCATAAAGAGCGTCATGGCGATGATTAGCAATCGCTCCTGAGGCAATTCAAGGATTTCACCATCATGGGACTTAGTTAAATACCTCTCTGATAGTGTGACGATCCCTATGTACGTAAACAGATGGTCTTTAGATGAATCCATGACCCTCCCCAAAGAGTCAATTTCTTCCTTGCTATATGATTCCAATAGTGCGGGTGTATATAGTTTCCTATCAGTCAAGTCTTGAATTAATTCATAAAAGGAACTGTACAACACGCTTTCTTCCACTCTCCTTGAATAGGCGATTGTACGATAAAGTTTCATTAAATATAATTCTGCAGCCACATACGTCCAATCAGGTTCATGGGCAGAGATCCGTTCGACTGCCGTAAGTATCATGAAATGATAAAGCTTTTCTTTACTCCATTCAGATTGACCGTCTGCATACTTAAAAGTCTTTTCATCGAATTCTTTAAAATGAAGTTGTGGAAAGCGACTGTGGAGATTTGTAAGAATCGCTTTTGCGTCCCCTGAAATCCTTTGATCCTGTGATACGATTGACATCATCATTCCTCCCAATTTATACAGTGTGGGAAGGATTCAAAAAAAAGCCCATCCTTCTAGAAGGATGGGCTTTATGTACGAAAGATATATGAATAGACTAAAGTGCCTATTCCAATCCTCGCTTTATCCTCCCAATTCCCGAAGAAGATAACACGTGATAAACAAGGCAGGTCTCCTGACTCGTGCTTCACTCTACTCTAAGGCCTTCCCATCGTATATGACAGTGGCAGTTCCTTATTTCGTCAGCACTTACAGTTGCGGGGACAGTTCCGGATTCACACCGGATTCCCTTTTAAGTCCATTCAGACACCCTATTCACAGGTTATAATCAATATATAGTTACAATCATCAAAAAGAACACTAAATGTTGTGTTCTGTATCATCATAAACGATTAAAAATGAATTTACAAGTGAAACTATTGATTTTGTTTAGACGTTGAAATCTTTTAATAGTATCACTCTATTACACTCGTAAAGTCAAGAGTTGTAACAAGTTGAACAGAAGGAATAATCCTTCCTTTGAATTATGCTTATAACTATTATTTTCCATGAAAAGAATAGGAGAAGATTGAATACTACCTTCAAATGGACACTAGTCAGCCGACACCTGCCTACATGTTAGTTGAAGAAAATGTTACCACTCTCTATAATTCAAATAGAAGGTTGTTTGACAGTATTCTTTGGTCCCCAATATTTTTTATAGGCTGTTTAAATGGAGGAAAGCACTCGATTTAAACAGCCTCTTTTTTTAGCTACCAAGTGAAAACCTTCTTACATTTTCATTTCTGCCCGGCAGTTGATAGTCGAATGTAATCGTATACATTCTAGTGAAAGAGGGACCATATTAGTAATTCACTGTATTTCAACCTCATTACAATCTATACTTTTTAGCTTAAATACTTTCTTTTTACGGGTTTTTCCTTTAAAATGCGCATTAAGTGATTTTTTTGGAAATCACACCTTACTTCTGAAAGGGGTCTATTATGAAAAAATTATTAACGACTTTACTAGTAGCATTATTAGCGATTGGACTAGCCGCTTGCGGTTCGAACGAGGAGAGCCAAAAACAAGCTGACGATAAAGCGAAAACAGAAGAAAAAAGCGATGGAAAGGCTCAAGAAGAGCAAGCGAAGCAAATGGAAGAAATGCAAAAGAAAATGGATAAACAGAAGGTTGAAAAAGATAAGATCGTTGCCATTGTAAATGACGAAAAAATAAAAGGTGAAGATTTCAATAACGTATTGACTCAATCACAAATGCAGTATCAACAGATGGGGCAAGACCCAACAAGTAAAGATGCAGCAAAGAAAATAAAAGAACAAACGATTGATAGCCTGGTTGGACAAACACTCCTTATGCAGCAGGCCGATGAAAAAGGCTACAAAGCATCAGAGGATGAAATCAATAAACAACTGGAAGAAGTTAAAAAGCAGTACGGTGATGAAAAGAAGTTTGAAGACGCAATGAAGAAAGCCGGATTCACGATGGACGAGTTAAAAACGCAAATCGCCGAAAACATCAAATACACTAACTACGTTGAAAAAGAAATCAAAGTAGAAGAAGTCTCTGAAGATGAAATGAAGAAATTTTACGATCAGTACGCAAGTCAGCAAGGTCAGGGTGAATCAAAGGATGCACCAAAATTTGAAGAAGTGAAACCTCAGATCAAGACTCAATTAGAACAACAGAAAAAACAAGAAAAACTTGTTCAGCATGTAGAAGATTTAAAGAAAAATGCTAAAGTTGATGTAAAAATCTAATGCACCATGAAAGAAAGCCACCTATCTGTGTAGGTGGCTTTCTTATAATCTATTCCCCGATGTTTTTCTCTGCCCACGAAGGGTATGGTACAACAACGACTCAGTAAGGAAGGGTGAAAAGATAATGACGAAAAGAGCCAATGACAATCCAGAGCAGATCAATAAAGATCATGACGGCATTCTCGATCAGCATGAAAGTGAGCAAAATGTGGATCCAATTCCCCTCGATGACTTAAAAAAAGAGCAGCGGGACGAGAAAAATAAGCATCATACGAAAGATGACTCATCAAGCAAAGAATAATGCGTTAATCAAAAGCCCTGTGGGATTCCCACAGGGCTTTCTTTCTTCTTATTTAGATAACCAGTCCGTATGGAATGTTCCTTCTTTATCCACACGCTGATACGTATGAGCTCCAAAATAATCACGTTGGGCTTGAAGAAGGTTGGCAGGCAGTGACTCAGAGCGATAGCTGTCATAATAGGCCAAAGCACTCGCAAGACCCGGTACAGGGATACCTAATTTGATGGCTGTAGCCACCACTTCTCTCGCTTCCTCCTGATAGTTTTCAACGATTTCCTTGAAATATGGATCAAGAAGTAAATTCGTTAATCCCGGTTCACGATCATACGCTTTCTTGATATCTTCCAGGAAGCCTGCACGAATGATGCATCCACCTCTGAAGATCATGGAAATCTCGCCGGGCTTCAAGTTCCAGTTATACTCGTCCGAAGCAGATTGAAGCTGGGCGAAACCCTGTGCATATGAGCAAATCTTGCTTAGATATAGCGCTTTACGAATCATTTCGATAAACTCTTCTTTGTTACCGGAGAACTCCTTATTTCTTGGTCCTCTTAAGATTTTACTTGCCTTCACTCTTTCTTCCTTCATGGCAGAGATGAAACGGGCAAACACAGATTCAGTAATGATCGATAATGGTACACCTAATTCCAGTGCAGAAATACTTGTCCATTTCCCTGTTCCTTTCTGCCCTGCTGTATCCAGGATTACGTCAACAAGGGGCTTTCCTGTTTCTTCATCCACCTTTGTGAAAATATCCGCCGTGATTTCAATCAGGTAGCTGTCAAGCTCCCCCGCGTTCCATTCTTTGAATATCTCATGCAGCTCTGTTGCGCTTAAACCCAATACATTTTTCATAAGATAATACGCTTCACAGATAAGCTGCATATCACTGTATTCAATCCCATTGTGGACCATTTTCACATAATGTCCTGATCCATCCGGACCGATATATGTACTGCACGCATCGCCTTTTACCTTGGCCGCAATCGCTGTCAGGAAAGGCTCGACTAAATCGTATGCTTCCTTCTGACCGCTCGGCATGATAGCAGGACCGTATAAAGCACCTTCTTCTCCGCCCGAAACACCTGCACCGATGAAGTTGATTCCTTTTTCACCAAGTTCCTTATTGCGGCGAATCGTATCTTCAAAGTATGTGTTTCCTCCATCAATCAGAATATCTCCCTGATCTAAATGTGGAAGCAATGATTCAATCGCTTTATCGGTAATATTACCGGCTGGGACCATAATCAATATTTTTCGTGGTGTTTCTAATGACTGCACGAACTCTTTTACATCGTGAGTACCCACCATTTTCTTGTCGGGATGCTCCTCAAGAACTTCTCTTACCTTTTCATCAGACACATCATAGATGGAAACGGAGTAGCCTCTGCTTTCGAAATTTAAAGCCAGACTCTTCCCCATCACTCCGACACCGGCAACACCTATTTGTTGTTTTGTCATATATTTATCAATCCTTTCACTTCGAGTAATCATATTTCCACCGTATTTATTATAATATGAAAATAATTTTCCGTGGTGGATTTTTATGAAATAATATTTTTTTATTTCATGAAGTAGGTTAAAATTATTTTCATAAAGATTTCGCTTAGAGGAGGTTTCCCCTGCATGAAAGAAGAAAAAGTACAGCATTGTTTACCTCGTATCCGTTCTCATTACTCTCAATTCAGTGAAAAAGAAAAGATGATTGCAGATTTTATTATTTCTAATCCAGAAAAAATTATCCACTCTACCATTAGTGGTGTAGCAGAAGAATTGAACGTTGCAGATGCTACAGTCTTCCGATTCTGTAAACGATTGGGCTTTAAAGGCTACCAGGCCATGAAGATTTCTCTTGCATCCGACCTGGTGACCCCTATCGAAGATATTCATGAAACAATCAATGAAGGGGACTCTGAAGGTGTTATTGCCCAAAAAGTGTTCCGGTCCAATATCAGGACGTTAGAGGATTCTTTAAGCATGCTGAACGAAGAAATGTTTACGAAAGCTATTCAAGGGATGATAAGTGCCGGAAGAATAGAATTTTACGGTACGGGTGGATCGGGGTTTGTTGCCATGGATGCTCACCATAAGTTCCTCAGAACCGGCATGACCACTACCGCGTACAACGATCCTCATATGCAGCTGATCTCCGCTTCCCAATTGACCGATAGAGATGTGATTGTCTTTATCTCTCATTCAGGATCGAACAAAGATCTATTGGAAGTGTTGGACGTAGCCAAGAAAAATCGGGTAACGACCATTGCCATTACTCACTTGGCCAAATCCCCTCTGAGCAACGGGGTCGACATTCCTCTTTTTACGGTATCTCAAGAAACCGAATATCGATCTGAAGCACTTGCTTCAAGAATCAGTCAGCTTAGTATTGTCGATGCCCTGTACGTCAACACCATGATGAAAAGAAAAGATCTATCCAAAGCTTCCCTGCAGAAAATGCGTGACGCGATTTCCATTAAGAAAATATAGTAAGAAATAAAGGGACGGACCTTTACTTAAGGTCCGTCCCTCATCATTACTTCGGATACTTCAGGGCATTCTTTTCAAGCTTCTTATACACTTCTTCTTCTAAGTCGATATCCATTTTATCAGCCAGCTGGACTAAATAAATCAGGACATCAGCCATTTCTTCTTTAATATTTTGATTGGTCGCTTCCACTGCTTCCCGGCTAGTTTTCCATTGGAAATTTTCCAGGAGTTCATTTGCCTCTAATGAAATGGAAATGGCCAGATCCTTTTCATTGTGATTGGCATCCCAGTTTCGTTCATCCCTGAATTCAATGATTTTTTCATACAGTTGTTTCATCTTGTCTCTCCCATTTGCCTATCATCTTACCACTTCTTTACTATACCACGGGTGGCACAAAGATTGAGACAGGAAAAACCGACTTTCTTGTGCTTAAGCATCCAGTCTTTCAATGATTGTTGCATTTGCCATCCCATGGCCTTCACACATCGTTTGAAGGCCGTATCTTCCTCCAGAACGCTCCAGCTCATGCATCATGCTTACCATGATGCGTGCCCCGCTGGCGCCTAATGGATGCCCCAGGGCAATCGCCCCCCCGTTTGGATTCAGTCTGGAAGGGTCGGCTCCTATCTCTTTTAACCAGGCAAGGGCAACAGGTGCGAATGCTTCATTCACTTCGAAAATATCAATTTCCGACAATGACAATCCTGCTTTCTCCAGGACTTTCTTCGTTGCAGGTATAGGTCCGGTTAACATGAGGGTAGGATCAGACCCGACCACCACGCGGGTATGAACCTTGAATTTTGCCTTCAACCCTAATTCTTCAGCCTTCTCACGAGTCATTAAAAGAAGTGCGGCAGCCCCATCACTAATTTGACTTGCATTACCTGCATGAATGATCCCATCTTCTTTAAATGCAGGTTTTAAATTTGAAAGCACATCCATCGACGTTTCCTTTCTTGGTCCTTCGTCTTTAGAAAACGGAAATACAGTTCCATCCGGAAGGTTAACCGTCACCTCATAAATTTCCCGGTCGAAATAACCAGCCTCTTGAGCTTTTAACGCCTTTTGATGACTGGAATACGCGAACTGATCAAGATCTTCACGACTTAATCCGTACTCTTCAGCAATCCGTTCTGCAGATAAACCCTGGTGGATGATTTCGTGTTGACCCCTAAGCTTTTCACTAAATGGAGCACCCTGATAGTTTGAACCGATTGGCGTTCTTGACATATTCTCCACCCCGCCAGCGATCACGATATCCATGTCGCCGGAAAGAATGGCTTGTGACGCAAAGTGGACAGCCTGCTGGCTCGAGCCGCATTGTCGGTCGATTGTCGTACCAGGTACTTCGATTGGAAAACCGGCAATCAATGCAGCCACCCTGGCAATATCACCAGCCTGCTCACCTGATTGAGTAACACAGCCTAATATGACATCATCGATAAGCCCAGGGTCAATCCCGGCTCTCTCCACTAACCCTTTCAGCACTTCCCCTGCTAAATCATCTGGCCTCATATCTTTCAACGAACCCTTTCGTCTGCCAACCGCAGATCGTATTCCTTCAACGATAACAACCTCTCTCATCCTGCTCTTCCTTTCTATAATCCAAGATTCTTCGCTATGATCACTTTCATGATCTCATTTGTCCCTGCATATATACTGGCAACAGGAATATCCCTGTATCTTCTCGCAATTTGATACTCTTCCATGTAGCCGTATCCACCATGAAGCTGCATGCATTCAGTGGCGATTTGCCTTGCCATTTCAGTCAATTTATATTTGGCCATGGAAACCTTCGTCACGACATCTTTCCCATCTATATGTTCGGCGATCAAACCATCGAGGAATACCCTGCCCATCTCAATATCCGTCGCCATTTCCGCCATCTTAAATTGTGTATTCTGAAATTCACCAATCGCCCTTCCGAACGCTTGACGGCTTTTCACATAATCCATCGTAAGAGAAAACATTTCTTCTGAAGCAGTCTGAGCAGCAATCGCCACGATAAGACGTTCTTGCTGGAGCTTATTCATCAGATATTGAAATCCTTTGCCCTCTTCACCAATCAAATTATCTTTCGGCACCTTGCAATCCTCAAAGATCAGCTCGGCTGTATCCTGACAGTGCAAACCAACTTTATCAAGCTTCCTTCCCCTGGAGAATCCGGGTGCATCCCTTTCGATGGCCAACAAACTGATCCCTTTGTGAGGCGGGCTGATGGTCGTATCTGTTTTACATGCAACAATCACTAAATCACCTTGAATCCCATTTGTGATGAAGGTCTTTTGACCATTCACAACATAGTGGTCCCCCTCAAGCTTAGCCGTCGTTTTAATCCCGGCTAAATCAGATCCTGTACCAGGCTCCGTCATGGCAATGGCCGTAATCATTTTTCCACTCGTGCATGCGGGAAGCCACTTTTTTTTCTGTTCCTCACTTCCATACTCCGATATATAAGGGACTACAATGTCACTGTGCAATCCTATCCCGATTAAACCAGAGCCTACCCGTTCCAATTCTTCATTGATAATCACGGAAAATCCCCAATCCACCCCGCTCCCACCGTACACTTCGTCAAGATCCGGACAAAGAAACCCCTGCTCTCCCATCTTCGTCCAAAAGGCCCTTGGAACCATCCTGTTTTTCTCCCATTCATCATAAAAAGGATAAGCCTCTTTTTGTAAAAATTTCCGAAGTGCCTGCCTGAATATGCTATGATCCTCCGTTAAATAATGATGTTTCATACGTACTCACCCTCCTAACAAAGTGTTGTATTTTTATTAAGCGCTTTCATTTTACGGATAATGAATGAACATGCATTCATTTATTGAGCAAACACTTTCATAAGCTTCAACCACTTACTTAGGTTGCATTCTAATCGCACCGTCTAGCCGGATCGTTTCACCGTTCAGCATTGGATTCTCGAGTATACTCTTCACTAATTGAGCATATTCAGATGGATGACCGAGCCTTGGTGGAAAGGGTACCATCTTCCCAAGTGAATTTCTTGCTTCTTCAGGAAGTGTGTCAAACATCGGGGTATGAAATAATCCCGGAGCAATGGTCATGACTCTTATACCATCCCTTGCAAGCTCCCTGGCAATCGGAAGAGTCATCCCGACCACTCCACCTTTAGATGCACTATAAGCAGCCTGACCGATCTGCCCATCAAATGCAGCAACAGAAGCAGTATTGACGATGACCCCTCTTTCTCCGTGGTCATTTGGTGTATTACCCATCATCTTTTCTGCAGCCAAGCGTATCACATTGAACGTACCAATTAAGTTAATCTCAATTACCTTGGAAAATCGATCGAGAGAGTGAATCCCATTTCTTCCTACCACTTTCCCTGGTGGAGCAATCCCTGCACAATTCACTACTGTATTAAAACCGCCAAAAGCCTGTATCGATCCCTCCAAGGCTTCTAACACCTGATTTTCCTTTGTAACGTCTGTTTTATAAAAGCCAATGGAATCTCCATACTCCTCTTTCAAGGAAGCTGCTCTCTCTTCATTGAGATCCAATATAAACGCCTTACCGCCTTCATCAATAATCCTTCTTACTGTAGCTTCACCCAGCCCGGATGCACCACCTGTCACTACGGCGACTATTTCTTTCATTTTCACGATAAAGTCCTCCACTCATGTAAAGCATATATGTTAATTTTAGCGTTGTATGGAGAAAAAAGATACAATATTTTTATAATTCTGTCTACTCAAAATTCCCTTCCCTTACTTACCAAGGATAACGAAGCATCACTTGTTAAGAATATGAATGTAAGAATCATTTACAAACAGGAGGAAACAAAGATGACAAATAAAAATGATAATCGTGAACGAAAAAACAAATACCCAAACAACAAAAAAAGCGATACTGAATTCTCGAAAGAACTCAATATTCGCAGTGAAGTGACGAAGAAAGATTTAGGAAAATAAATTATACACTATGTGAAGGTTCCTTTTTATAGCGACCGTTTCAATTCGGATATATTGGAAAGACGCCCATTAATTTTCTCATTTATCCCCGGTTACTTAAATATCTCCATAAAAAAAAACAGACTCACGAATGAGTCTGTTTTTGGAGTTGTAAAGTTAGATTATGCTTTACGTACGTTAGCTGCTTGTGGTCCACGAGCACCTTGTTCAACGTCGAAAGATACTTCTTGACCTTCGTCAAGAGATTTGAAACCTTCACCTTGGATCGCTGAGAAGTGTACGAATACGTCGTCTCCACCTTCTACTTCGATGAATCCGAAACCTTTTTCTGCGTTAAACCATTTTACTTTACCATTTTCCATGTTTGTTGCCTCCTAAAGTGCTTTACACACAATGTATTACTATTCTTGCGATATCAGGTGAAAAATCAAATCTTGTTCTTCCCTCGTATACCGGACAAAAATAATTCTTCTATAGAATAACAGGAATAAAACAAATAAGCAAGTTCTTCAAGGAGAAGTTTTGAAAGTCAGACCTCTGACAAAACCTAACCCCCAACAAATGGTCTCTTGATATGACTAATGATTATTACCTTAACGCCCGTTAAAGCGCTACCATTATATTTATCAAGATTTATCACTAATGGGACTCTAAAATGAAGGGTAAACTGTGGTATAATGAGAGAATATGAAAGGGAGTGCCCAATGAAATCCACAAAAAATCGTTTTAGTAATGGCGCAATGGTTACGATAAAGGAAACTGGCGAAACAGTGACAGTATTGAAATGGCAATACGTAAAAAATATGAAGCGATTCTCATATATCGTAAAAGAACATCCTGGCACATTTTATTTTGAGGAAGAATTAGAAGTCAACTAAAAAGAAGTGATCATATATAATATGATCTTGGCAAGGACTCTTACGTGAATTCCCATAGAGTCCTTTTTACTTTTAATGGCAAGACGGCGCTGACCGTTTAGAATAATTTATAAAGATTGATCTACATAAAAAGAAGAAAGCCTGCATCTTTTAAATAAGATGCAGGCTTTCTTTATGTATGACCTGTGAGGGATTCGAACCCACGACCCCTTCCCTGTCAAGGAAGTGCTCTCCCACTGAGCTAACAAGTCGCAATGGGGAAGGTATATATTAAATTATAATCATGATGAGAAAAAAGTCAATCATTTTTTGTTCTATACATTCCCCATCTGGGAATTCATGCATAAAAGAACATTCGTTCGCATATACTGTGGGTACACTTCCAGGAGAGGAGCTCACAAATGAATACGGTATTACAGCGCTCATTCATGGACCAACGCACCATTGAAATCATCTATATGAATCCTGAGTCCATATGTACGAAAAGAAAAATCATCGTAAAAAAAATCGACGGGGATATTATTCTCGCCTATTGCTTATTACGAAAAGAGTTCCGCAGATTCAGACTAAATGATATTTTGGCCGCCTATCCTCTTCTTCCTGATAAGGAACGAACCATATCCTAGTTGGAAACTAAAACACGTGAGGCCGACCTGATAAAGGGTCAGCCTCACGCATTTTTGTTTATGCTGTTGCTTTTTTGGGTGTTTTGTCTTCTCTTTTAATGAAGAATTGTAACGCGAGCATAATAGCAAATAATACTAAACCAATGATGTCTGTGCTTCCCTCCGGGTAGATCAGCAATAAACCGGCAGCAACACAAAGGAATCGTTCAATCACAAACACTCTTCTGTACCAATACCCGATCATCCCTGCCCCTATGGCCATCATTCCGGTTATTGCCGTAAAGACAACCCATAATAGTCTCGGAATGGTTGTATCAATCATCAGCAACTCAGGAGACAGGACGAACATATACGGAATAATAAAGGCGGCAATCGCTAATTTAGCAGAATTGACCCCTGTCCGTATCGGCTCTCCCCCCGACACCCCGGCGGCGGCAAATGCTGCAAGAGCCACCGGTGGCGTAATGTCTGCAATGATACCAAAGTAAAAGACAAATAAGTGAGCCGCTAACTCAGGTGCACCTAACAGGATGATCGCAGGTGCCGCGATTGTGGACGTAATTACATAGTTGGCCGTTGTAGGTGATCCCATCCCTAATACAATCGATGCTATCATCGTAAATACCAGGGTCAGGATTAATTTACCTTCTGATGAATTTGTTAGATCGGCAGCAAGGTCAACTAAACCATTCGCAAGCGTCAGCCCTAATCCCGTTTTCGTCACTACGCCGACAATCATCCCGGCAGCCGCAGTTGCTACAGCTACGGAAAGCGCAGTACGTGCACCGTCTACGAGTGCGTCGACAGCATCTTTAAAGCCAATCCTTGTCTCTTTTCGAATCGCGCTAATCACGATCGTAGCAACAATTGACCAAAGGGCTGCACGCATAACACTCATACCGCTGACTAATAAAATAATGACCGTAAGAATCGGCATTAATAAGTAAATTTTCTTTAAAACTTCTTTGCGATTAGGCATTTCTTCTTCTGAAAGACCGCGAAGACCGATTCGCTTCGCTTCAAAATGAGTCATAATCCAAATTCCTGTAAAATACAAAAGAGCTGGAATGGTGGCAGCCTTTGCGATATCCCAGTAAGAGATTCCACCTATGAATTCAACCATTAAGAATGCTGCAGCTCCCATGATTGGCGGCATTAACTGACCACCCGTTGAGGCTGCTGCCTCTACTCCACCTGCAAACTCTTTACGATAGCCGAGCTTTTTCATCATTGGAATCGTAAAGGAACCAGATGTTACAACGTTCGCAACGGAACTCCCGCTGATCGTTCCTTGCAGGGCACTCGAGAAAATTGCAACCTTAGCAGGACCACCAGTGCGTTTACCAGCAATGGCCACAGCTAAATCATTGAAATATTGCCCTACGCCTGTTTTAACGAGGAATGCCCCGAATAATAAGAATAGGAAGATGAAGGTTGCTGAAACATATAGTGGTGTTCCAAGAATCCCTTCACTTGTAAAGAACATCGTCTTAACAATATCGTCCCAATCATATCCCCTGTGTGCAAGGAACCCAGGCATCAATCGACCATAATACATATAGAGAATGAAAGCAGAGGCGATAATCGTAATGGGTAAACCGACTGCACGACGGGTTGCCTCCAATACTAAGATCATCGCAGCAAAACCAACATAAAAATCAAGTGATGTCATGATGCCGACTCTGCTCACAATATCATCTTGCATAATCGGCCAGTATGCACCTATTCCTACAGATATGACAGAGAGGATGACGTCATACCATGCCACTTTATCTTTTCGCAGATTCTTTTTCCTGGCAGGAAACAGAAGAAAGACAAGTGACAAAGCAAACCCTAAATGAATGGATAACAATAATTGTCTAGGGATAAATTGAAAGATTGATGCGACTAATTGAAATAATGAAAATGCTAATAGACCATAGAAGATCACCCATTTAAACAGTCCATGGTGCAGCTTTCTCGTTGATGATTCAGGATCATATTTTTCTAATAATTCTTGTTGTTGTTCAGAGGTTAATGATTCGAATTCTTTATCTTTTCCCAACAACGGTCACTCCTTTCCACTGATCATATAGTGTTTGTTTCTTTAAATGCATCCGAACGACAGACCCTTTATCGAAATAGTCAGCTAAAGGATAGTCTTTACCATCCAATACGAGACGATGATTGGCTACCACTTGTCCGATGCGAATATCAATGTATGGAAACACTTTATTCATATTTGAAATCAAGTATTTTCCTTCTTCTGTCATCTCGAAGGTTTCATTTCCTTCTGCATTTGCAGGCATACCAATTGCAGTATCCTCATAAAGCAGCTTTGTTTGTTGAATTTGATTTGTAGATTGGCGATAAAACTCTTCTACTTCTGAGAGATGAATAGAATGAGTGTAACGAACCGAAAATGTATGATCTTCAGGAAGTGCGAAAAGGACTGGATCACCCTCAGTACTCCTCGGTTCAATTACCAGATATGTTTGAAAGGGAATAAAGATGATGTATAAAAGAACAAGAATAATGAGAGTTGTTCCTATGAATGAAATTTTCTTCATAACAAAGTCCCCACCATTCCATTTATTACTGCTGTACTTACCATTTTTTTTAGCCTATACCAAAACAAAAGAATAGACCGTTTTACGCGGCCTATCCCTTCGTCCATCTGATGGTGTGGATCTATTCCATTGAAACGCCTTTTTCATCAAAGTATTTCTTCGCACCAGGATGTAATTCAATCCCCATACCCTTTAGTCCATCTTCAGCCTTGATTAACTCACCTTTGGCATGAGTGATTGCATCTGTATTTTCAAAAATGGCTTTTGTAACATCATAGATTACATCTTCGGAAATATCAGCATTTGTTACTAACATTGCACGAACCGCAACAGTTGTAACTGCCTCATCGACTTTACTATACGTGCCTGAAGGAATTTCATCTTCAGAGTAGTATGGATATTTCTCGATCAGCTCACTGATTTTACCGGATTCAACCGGTACGATTGTGATATCTTGCGTTGCAGCCAATCCTTCAACCGCTCCTGTAGGAGTACCTGAAGTAATGAACGCCGCATCGATTGTACCATCCTGGATACCAGTAGTTGAATCATCGAATGATAGATTACGTGCTTCTAAATCCTCTAACGTAATTCCGTGAACCTCAAGGATTTGTTTCGCGTTCAGTAAAGTTCCAGATCCGGCTTCACCGACAGAAACAACTTTACCTTTCAGATCTTCAACGGACTTGATACCAGAATCCTTTGTTGTAACGATTTGAATCGTTTCAGGATATAGAGTGGCAATTCCTCTTGCGTTTTCTACTTTATTATCGCTGAACATTTCAGTTCCTTCCGATGCATAAGATGCGATATCGGTTTGTGTAAAAGCGATTTCAGTTTTACCATCTTTAATGGCCGCCATATTTTCAGCAGATGCCCCTGAAGTAGAAGCCGATGATTTGATTCCTGTTTCATCTTGAATGATCTTAGCGAATGTTCCGCCTAACGGGTAATATGTACCCCCTGTTCCACCTGTAGCAATCCCAATGAAGTCAACCTCTTTGTTACCTTCACCCTCAGATGATCCTCCACCTGATCCTCCGCCACATGCAGCAAGAATGACAGATAGAACTAGAAGTAGTGCAGTACCTAGAAATAAACTGCGTTTTTTCATATTCTAATTCCCCCTATATAATTTTATACTTTAACGAAATAATTGTAACACAGTCTGTAACAATCTTGTCAAATCAAATACATAAAATTTTAACAATTTTTATAAAAAACCCATTCTACAGCCATTACACTCTTAATGAAATCTATAGTACGGCTTGTTCTTGCCATGTCAATTATCTTACAAATGTATATTGAATGTATAAAGCGTTCAAATTTCTCCCCTCCATTTTCTACCCCAACGCATGTTTGTCTGTCCACAGTAAAAAGGACTGGAGAGGAATTATTCCTCTCCAGTCCTTCTGTTATATATCAGGAAGTAATCTAGCCTATTAATTCCTCATCCTCGAATTTCATCTTATCTTCTTCTGAAATATTTTCTTCACGGTCCCGTAGGCTATGTGCAATTCTCGAAGAAGCATTTGCCGCAATACTTGCCACGATATCATCTAAAAAGGTATGTACACCCTTCCCGTTCTTTGTATCCAGGTCACGGATGATACCGATTTTATTCTTATCAAGATGACCAAAAGTGGTAACAGCAATACTCCCATATCCTAATGCTGCACCTAGAGCAATGGTCTCGTCTACTCCAAACAACCCTTCATCTGATTCTACAATGGATTGAAGTGGTTCGGAAAGCTTCTTCTCTTCAGCAAGCTGATCCAGTTCTACCCCTACAAGTATCGCATGCTGAATCTCTCTTTTTAATAATACTTTCTTCACACTGTCGATACAATCTTCCATATTTAACTCATGATTATATGGATACTGCATTTCATAGACGATTTCAGCAATATCTTCTATAGATACTCCTCTATCTTTCAGCCTCTGTAGTGCAGCTTTCGTTACATCCCTTGAATGTACAGGTTTATTCAATGTAATACCCCTTTCTGAACAGTACATTAACTCACCTGAATTATACCATTCTTTTGAATTTTCGTATTGCAATCCGCTTTAGAGAATTATCGAAGAGAATATGATACAATCTTTCTGTAAACGTTAACACTTATTATAGGAGGATATCGTCATGACAACCGCAAGAGGAACTGTAACCGAATTAAACCTCTTTAGTAAAGAACTAAATGAAGAGATTAAGATGCTCGTATATTTGCCAGCTACTTTTTCTCCCCTCTATAAATATTCACTACTGATCACCCAGGATGGTAAGGACTATTTCCAGCTTGGAAGAATCCCTCGTCTGGCTGATGAACTTCTCGGAAATAAGGAAATAGAAAACATGATTATCGTGGGAGTCCCATATAAAGATGTTGAAGACCGGAGAAGAAAATACCATCCACACGGTGAAGAAAATGATGCTTACATTCGCTTTTTAGCACATGAATTGGTCCCGTATCTGGACGAGCATTACCCAACTTATCATATGGGAATGGGACGTGCCCTCGTTGGTGATTCATTAGGAGCGACTGTCTCATTGATGACTGCATTAAAATACCCAAATACCTTTGGCAAGGTTCTCCTGCAGTCACCTTTCGTCAACGAGAAAGTGTTGGAAGCCGTAGAAAACTTCTCACAACCTCCATTGTTAAGCATTTACCATATCATTGGTAAACAGGAAACAGAGGTGAAAACGACGGACGGCAAAGTAAAAGACTTCTTAAAGCCAAACCGTAAGCTCCACGAGACATTCGATCAAAAAGGATTCTCTTCCTTTTACGATGAATTCGACGGAGATCATACGTGGAAACATTGGCAACCCGATTTGAGACGTGCTTTGAAGATGATGTTTAACTAAACCCCGACCAGGCAAGGGACCACCCTTGCCTCTCTTTAAATGAATGCAGGGAGCTGCAGGTATCACTTGATAAAAGGAGAACCTATCCGTTCGCCCTATATTAAATTTTTGAAAAATTTGCTATACTATACATAATACAAAGATAGTTATATAGAGGAGGATTGAAGAAAATGAATTATGGTATAGTCATTTTCCCATCGAAAAAACTGCAAGATATCGCAAACTCTTATAGGAAACGTTATGATCCTCATTATGCATTGGTTCCACCACACTTGACATTAAAGAATGTCTTTAGTGCAGATGATGATCAAATCAAGGATATAGCTGATAAATTAAATGTTATTTCAAAGAAATACGATCCCTTCAATTTAAAAGTGTACAAAGTAAGTTCTTTTCAGCCTGTGAACAATGTAATCTATTTCAAGGTGAACTCCACTCCTGAACTGCAAGGGTTACACGATGACATGCATAATCAAAACTTCATGGGTGACGAACCTGAATTCGCATTCGTTCCTCACATTACTGTCGCTCAAAAGCTTTCGAATGATGAGCACTCGGATATTTTTGGATCCCTTCGTATGCTGGGAATCGATCATGAAGAAACCATTGACCGATTCCACTTGTTGTATCAATTGGAAAACGGCTCTTGGACAGTTTACGAAACCTTCCGTTTAGGAAAGGAAGAGTAAGAGTTGAAGGTCGAAGTTGCAAAAACAGAAGATCAGATCCAAGAGGTATTCAACATAAGAAAGACAGTGTTTGTGGAAGAACAAAAGGTTCCTCTTGAAGAAGAAATCGATGAATTCGAAAACGATTCCACTCACTTTGTCCTTTACGACCAAACACACGCTGTAGGTGCAGGCCGTTTCCGAATTCTAGATGGACTTGGGAAAGTTGAAAGAATATGCGTCTTAGAATCCGTCAGGGGAAAAGGAGCTGGGCGTGAAATCATGCTTGCCATTGAAAAATATGCGAAGCAGGAGCACTTATCCCAATTAAAATTAAATGCCCAAACATATGCCATCCCTTTTTATGAAGGCTTAGGTTATAAAGTTACATCTGATGAATTCCTGGACGCAGGAATCCCTCATAAAACAATGAAGAAGGATATCTAAAAGGAACAAGCAATGAAGCTGATCAGCTTCATTGCTTGTTCCTTTTTTGCTTTATCAATTCCCATATAAAGAAGTATATTACAATATCAACTCGTCGATAATGGGGAAGTGTATGGGAAGGGGGATCCTTATGGGAATCACATCGATTGCCATCGAGTTAATCGTAGGATATTTTGCTTTATTGATCCTTACAAAAATTCTTGGTAAAACTCAAATCACTCAAATATCTGCCTTTGACTTCATTTCAGCATTAATTCTTGGTGAACTTGTAGGAAACTCCCTCTATGATGGAAAGACCACTGTGCTTCCGATTCTTGCTGCCATTTTTATCTGGGGGAGTTTGATCTTTTTTACAGAGTATTTCACCCAGAAATCCCGACGGTTTCGTCATATGCTGGAGGGTACGCCTGCCTTGATCATCAATAAAGGGAAGATCAGCTTCCATGAGCTGAAGAAAAATCACTTAGATCTGAATCAACTGCAGCATCTACTTCGTGCTAAAGATATTTTCTCAGTAAGGGAATGTGAATATGCCCTTTTGGAGTCTGACGGTACGCTGAGTGTCATTCGAAAACCGCTTTATGAAATCGTACAGCGCCAAGACCTTAATATACCGGCAAAAAATGCTTCCCTCCCACTTTCTTTAATTGTGGATGGAGAAATCGTTTACGATAATTTAAAGCTGGCCGAACAAAGGGAGGATTGGCTTTTAAGCGAAATAAAAAAACAAGGCTTCCTCTCCTCCAAGGACGTTTTGTATGCTGAATGGGAAGAAGGAGAAAGCCTTTTAGTACAAGGTTATTAATGAGGCTTAATGATAAGTTCATTGTTTCTAATTGTGAATGATAGGAGTTTCTTTCGTTCGAGACTGGTAAGGTATGCGGTTACCGATGTTCTGAACAAAAGCCACTGTCCAACATTTGATACAGTTATTTTATGTACATTCAAATACTCTTTTATGATCTTTTCAAAAGTAAAGCCTACTTCACTATCATTTACAAGTGTTAGAAGAGATTTCATACGTTCTTCATGAAGATCGATATTCTCGTGAACCGTATTAACAAAGTTTTCTTCATAATCCCCGTGTCCCGGAATCGCTCCTTTGCATGGAATGTGAAGGAGTTTTTCTAATGAATCCAGCGTTTGATCCGCATCAATGATAAACGGAATGACATGCTTTTCCAACGTATCCCTTCCAAAATAACTGTCCGCTGCATATAAAACATCTTCAATAAGCAACCCCACCTGACCATATGAATGACCCGGTAAGTCAATTGCTTCAAAAGTGAAAGGACCAATGCTATTTACACCAATCTTTAACTCATCATCAATGACCACTGATTGTCCTTCAAGAAACTTATTTCTCAAATCATTAATGGGATTAGCCCCATTAAATAGATAAATCGGTTCCAGGATTGAATTCTCCATGATCGCTTTTTCAAGTTTTGGAGCAACCAATGGAGTCCCATGTTTTTTCTTCAGGAAGTGAGCTCCTCCAAAATGATCGGCGTGGGCGTGGGTGATGACACAAAAATCCAATGGCAGTCCTTCATTGGATAAAATTTTGATCACTTTCTTCATGGAAGAATCATCCAAACCACTGTCAATCAGAAGACCCTTTCCTTCTTTGATGCAGTAGCCAATGGTAACACTCCCGGTAAATGCATAGCAATGCTCGGCAAGGTTTTGTAGTTTCAAGTGATTACCTCCAAATATGTCAGGGGCCCGATATGGGCAGTTAATGTAAAAAATGCCATCAGGAATGCTCCTTTTGGGATTTTTTAAAGTGCCTAAAAAACGCCCCTCAAAATTCTCTATACATATTCGTTAAAGTGCTTTCCTTTTCCTGTTAGCTGGGCTAATAATGTTGTTGGGATGGAAGGTTTAGAGAGTGATTCGTATGAAGTTTTGCGTTGTTTTGATTGAAGTACATGATAGGACGATTCTGCTTCTTCAGTATGTCCTTGAGTTTTATTTTTCATGGGTTTTACAGGTTGTACGGGGAGAAAGGTAAACGGATGTTTTTCAACTTTTAATTCTCGTTCCTGATACTGTTTATACTGATGATGAGGAATTGGAGCAATGTATCCCATTTTCATTACCTCCTTGGTAGTAGTTACCCATATAGGGTGGTACATTAAACTTTTTATAGGCTTTATCGATTCTAGGGTCTGTACAGATATTGTTGAAATATGTATCATGCCTGGATGAATAATCTGACCAGTCCTACACCTTGGTCAAAAAATAAATAGGAGAATTAACATAAAATACGTGTTGGCACGCACCTTTATGTCCATTCTCCTTCATTTTATTTATAACTTTTATTTCTTCCCCTTGTTTAACATATTGGAGATGGTTCCAAAGTCTAATTGCTTCCCATCGTTCACAATCGACTGCACAATCTTATTTTCCATTTCCTTGTTTACGGGTTTATTGGCAATTTTAGATACGCGCTTAATGACGCTTCTAACGGTTGCTTCATCTTTGAAGTTTGCGTTTTGTAATGAGTTCGCAAGCTCTAACACTTCGTTCATGTTTACGCCTGTCTTCTTCTCTAAATTCTTAAAAAAGTTATTATTCATTTCCTTCACGCCTCCTTTGAACTATAAGCATCATATGTTAAAAACCCAGGAGCGTGATTATGAATTTCCCAAATAAAACAAAAAGACAAAATCTCTCAAATGAGGATTCTGCCTTTTGTACCCCTTTCTAACAGAAGCTAGCTCCAACGATAATCAAGAGAATGAAAAGCACAACAATCAATACAAATGTTGAGCCATAACCGCCGCCGCCATATCCACAGCCACCGTATCCATATCCATACATATAATTTCACCTCTCTTTTACCTTTAGTCTCTTATAACATATGTATAGAGAGAACAATACGTATGGGCTTTTGGAGAATTTATTGTGTGTTTGTCCAATTGTACAGGTCGAAGGTCAGGTTTCCTTCGCAGTCCAGTTGGGCAAGGAAAATGGATTCAACTTGCAATTGTCTTTTGGCTAGCTCTTTTTGTAACCAGGGCAGGGGAAATCCTACTTCTTGCAGGGCCGCTTCATCTATTTCCCCATCTGAAATGACTGCCTGTGGGGGGGTGGACTTTTGTGAGATTTTATATACATCTTCTCGAACAAGCGGTCTTTTTTCTCTTTTGAGCAAGACACTTAGATCTCCGTTGGTATCCAGTGACGCGAATTCCACATCTGCAGCTCTGAACACGTCCTTCTTTCTCAATTGTTCCAGCAGTTCATCAACGGAATACTTTTCTTTCTTTAAAGCCTTCTCATCAATATTTCCATCCTTTATGAAAACAGTCGGTTTCCCCTCAGCAAATCGCCTGAATCGAACGCTCTTAAGAGAAAGAAAGGAGAAAATGAGCGGAAAGGTAAACCATAAAAAGATGCTCATCAGCCCTTCAATTAAAGGAAGACCCAGGTCCATTGATAGTGTCCCTGCAATGCTCCCAACCGTGATTCCTGTAATGTACTCAAAAAAAGACAATTTAGATAACTGCTTCTTCCCAAGTAACTTGGTTATGGCAAATAAGGAAAGTAAGATAAATATACTGCGTAACGCCACCTCTAAATATTCAGGCATCGATTTTCACCTCTATCATCCTTTTGGTTTGAAAAGGAGTGCCCCAATGAAACCGAATATGATTGCCGATGAGATCCCTGAGCTTGTCACTTCAAACATCCCGGTCAGGACTCCCACTATACCATGTTCCTGTGATTCCTGCATGGCTCCATTGACCAGGGCGTTACCGAAACTTGTTATGGGAATGGTTGCTCCTGCACCGGCAAAATCAATGAGAGGTTCATACAATCCAAATCCTGAAAAAACCGCCCCTGCCACCACTAGTAAGCTTAGTGTGTGGGCTGGAGTTAATTTAGCAACATCAAACAGTAATTGACCAATCACACAAATGATCCCGCCTACTGTAAAGGCCCAAAAAAACATCGCTAACACTTCGTTTCCTCCTTTCCTTTACATATATTCAATGGAAACCGCATGAGCAATACAGGGTATTGTTTCTCCTTGCTGAAATGTCAATGGTGATAACAAGGCTCCCGTCGCCACAACTAAAATGCGTTTATATGTCCCTTTTTTCATTTCATTTAATAGGTGACCGTACAGGACTGTAGCTGAACAGCCTGGACCACTTGCTCCGGATTGGACCGGCTGATTTTCTCCATAAATCAGTAATCCACAATCTTTAAATTGATGATCCGAGAAGTTGTATCCTTTTTCTTTCAGCATTTCAACAGCTGTCCGCCTGCCGATCTTAGCCAGATCACCTGTGATGATCAAATCGTAGTAAGAAGGATCTCTCCCCAAATCTTGAAAATGACCTGCAATCGTATCAGCAGCAGCCGGTGCCATGGCTCCTCCCATGTTAAAAGGATCTTTTAATCCCATATCCATCACCTTGCCGATGGTTGCAGAGGTAACTCTCGGTGCAGGGGCTGTAACAGACTTTCCTTCTCCAATTACTGCGAAACCAGCACCTGTTACAGTCCACTGAGCTGTTGGAGGCTTTTGACCGCCATATTCAGTCGGGTAGCGGAATTGTCTCTCAGTTGCAGAGTTATGGCTGGATGCCCCTGTCACTACATGCTGAGCCCCATGATAATTAACCAAGAATGCAGATAACGCCAACCCCTCCATCGACGTCGAGCATGCTCCGAATAATCCGAAGTATGGGATTCCATTGGTCCTGGCAGCAAAGCTTGATGGGGTAATTTGATTAATTAGATCCCCCGTAAGGAAAAACTGTACATCGCTTTTTTGGAGAGACTGTTTTTCCAACGCAATTTGAACCGCATCTTCAATGAGAGTTCGATTGGCTTTTTCATATGTGTCCTGTCCCATCCACAGGTCATCGTAAAACTGATCAAAGTCCGAAGCTAAGTTCCCTTTTTTTTCAAATGGACCGCCAACGACACCGGTAGACAGGATGGCCGGATGTGTAGGAAAGACCCATGACCTTGAACCCTGAAGCATTAAATCACCCCCAATTGAATTAAGATTGTCTTGATTAATGCTACGACAAAGGCCGAGAAAACTCCGAATACAATGACCGAACCTGCAAGCTTGAATATATTGCCGCCGACACCCAAGACATACCCTTCCGTTTTATGTTCGATGGCTGCTGATATAACTGAGTTTCCGAACCCGGTGACAGGGACAGCACTACCCGCCCCTGCGAATTGACCGATATGATCATACACGCCAAAGCCCGTCAGAAGCATTGATATAAATACCATAGTGGCAACAGTTGGATTCCCTGCCGTCTGTTCAGTGAAATTAAAGAAATAAATAAATATATACGTAATGACCTGACCGACTAAGCAGAAGAATCCACCCACAAAGAAAGCCTTCAGTACATTTTTGAGTAGAGGTCTCTTTGTTTCGTATTGTTTTTCCAACTGTACGTATTTTTTCTGTTCGGGCGTTTTTGGTGATTTCCCCACAAAACATTCCTCCTACGTCTTTTCCTTTTGAAGCTTCACAATATCCTGGAACTTCTTTTCCGCATCTTTCTTTGGAATCGAACCTTTCTTAAGCTTTTCCTTTAAGCGGATGGTTTCTAGAAATATCTTGTAATCACTGGACAATATAAAGTCTTCATCCGGATATTTATCTTCTAAATAACGATCCATCTTTTTTTCGATTTTCTTCATATGAAATCTTTGCAGGTGCTTCACTTTATATACCACGAGCGTTTCTTCTTTTCCTTGAATGACCGCTACGTCATATAGCTCTTTCATTTTCGAAATTTCTCTCTTAATGGCATGTCCATAGCTGTCTGTTTCAGGATTGTCCACTAACTCAATGGGCGGCGGATCGGTTTTCTTCATAAGCGCAATCTTGCTGTCGTTTCCATCTTGCTTATTGGCGCAGCCTATTAAGACAAGTATCGTAAGTGGAACGATGATGATTCGTTTTTTGTTCATGACATATCCCTCTTTTATTTGTACTCATGTTTTATTTTTTTCTTAAAGTGAGATTTTATGAAAAAAAAAGACTGCCCATTTTGAGCAGCCTAACTTTTCTTCACTTTTGATCCACAACCGCACCCTTTTTTCTTAATGGGGGAATTTATTGGTTTCTTGCTATTTGTAGAAGTATTCTTCATAATGATCGCCCTCCTTTTACCATGACCCTCACGACCATTATATGTGCGATAGTGCAAGCTTGTTTCCACTAATTACCTAATGAACTACTCTCTTAACCAACTTTGGACAGCCGCCTCTAATATGGAAGCAACTCCAGCAACTGCCAATACTGTGATAATCGGGATGAAAAATTGAGGAAAAAAAACATTCCCTCCATAAAGGAATACAGCAACCCACATACCTGTACACCAATAACATGATAATAGCTCACCTATAAACCCTTTTATTCCACCTTTTTTGGGTACAAGGAAGATTTCTTCCACCCCATCTTCTGACATTTCAGGTACTTCATCAAAAAAAGGAGACCTTAAGAATTCCGTTATCTTATCAAATACGATGAGGTGAGTCATTCTAAACACAGCAATACCCAATATAATTATGTCAAGTATCTCCATATTCCCACTCCTTATATAAACTATATCCCGCCCAATTTAGTTAAAAGGGGCATTTGTCCGTTACCCAATTTCCTCTTCTACAATATGTTATTAGTGTAGTGAAAATTATTTAAGGAGGAAATTCTTATGGGTTGCGGTAATCACAGAAGAGATGACATTGCAGGTGCAAGAGACCGCGGTTGTGTATGCCTTGCTGTTCGCGCTATTAAAGATGTTCAAGATGCAGCAGATCAAGACTGTTTTGATTGTAAAAATGATTGTTTTCTTGAGCCATTAGGATCTTTGGTAAGTCCAGTTGGAAATGCACCAAATACTCGTGTTTTCAAACTTTATAATAAAAAAGGAGACCTATTCAAGGTTCACCCTAAACATTATTGCTGGAAAACACCTTACTTCCGTGTGAAGAATGTATTTGACGACTGCTGTGCCACACTTCAAGTATTGAAGAAAGTTCATGTTACAGGTGAAGACGTAGAATCAGAAGACGAATTAATGGGGTTAAACAATAACTTCATTTACGAATTGACTGGAGATTGTATCACAGTTGATCTGGATTGCTTCTGCGCTATTCAATGTATCGATGATGTAAGAGTAGAAGGAGTTTGTGACTAATCAGCACGAGAATAAAAAGCCAGTCGGAATTTCCGGCTGGCTTCTTTTATTTCAATCCAATGATTTTGATCGCCTTTATAGAATTTCTTTTTAACGTGATTTCTTCACCTTGAAACGTTTTGATATCAATGGATGCGCCATCTGCACTGGTTAATACACCACGATACACCCCTTCTTCTGTTTGAAACGCACATGGGAATGGGGCTCTCCCCATTATACTCTGCTGCATATATTCAATTTTCCCATCCAGATCCAGGTCTTTAAATGGGGTAAGTGGTTTAAAGTAACCGTCATGTGAGTGTTCCCGCCCTACTTCACCTTGATTTGGTTCTTCACTATTAGGAGTCTCTTTTATAATGGGCCGAACCTCTTGAGTTTCTCTTTTTACAATCGTATGATACTCAGGCTGCTTTAACCTCCCTAATGGAGCAGCTTCAAATAACTCAGCGCTTTTCCTTTTCATTTCGATTGGCCCGGTGTTTCTTTCTTCTTTTTTTGGTTGAACGATACTTGACGACCCTCTAAAGACTTCCTGCATGCTGCTTTTCACATCATTCAATCTGGGTTGATGTATATATAATAGTGGCTTTTTCTGTCTATTCAATCCTATCCCTCCTTACATTCTACATTTATATGTATGCAGGAACCGCCTATGAGTTTCATATTAGCTATAGATAAATACTATCTCTACATAACAAAAGAACCCCGGCTGCAGTATGCAGCCAGGGTTCCGTATGTCTTTATTTAACCTAATACATGATAACCGGAGTCTACATGCAGGTTCTCACCTGTAATCCCTCTTGAATAATCACTAAAAAGGAATACAGCCGTATCACCGACTTCTTCTTGTGTTGTATTGCGGCGGAGCGGAGCACGCTCTTCGATTTCTTTCAGTATGCTGTTGAAGTCACCTACACCTTTAGCAGACAGGGTGCGGATCGGTCCTGCAGAGATCGCGTTCACACGAATGCCGTGCTTTCCAAGATCGCTGGCAAGATATTTCACACTCGCTTCAAGAGATGCTTTTGCTACACCCATTACGTTGTAGTTTTGCATCACTCTCTCACCACCAAGGTAGGTCATGGAAACGATACTTCCACCTTCAGTCATAAGATCCTTCGCTACTTTAGCAACTGCTGTCAAGGAGTATGAGCTGATATTGTGAGCCAGAAGGAACCCGTCTCTTGTTGTATTCATGTAATCACCAGCAAGCTCCTCTTTATTGGCAAAAGCGATACAGTGGGCAAGTCCGTGAATCACTCCGACTTCTTCCTTAATCGTTGCAAAGCATTTTGCGATGTCTTCATCACTTGTTACATCACAAGGCAGCACTAATGAATCTTCTCCACCTTCCAAAGTCCCGGCAAGATCCCTAACCCCTTTTTCAAAACGCTCGCCTGCATATGTAAAGATTAAACGTGCACCTGATTGATGTAAGGAACGGGCAATTCCCCACGCTATGCTGCGTTTATTCGCAACTCCCATAACGACATATGTTTTACCTTTTAATGAAAGAGTCATTGTAATCCTCCTATTTTATACATGTTATTAGTACCTGATACTAATTCTACAGTAATATACCACAAAAGAAAAGAAGAATTCCTACAGGATTCGCCTTTTAACTTCTTCAATTTGAACTAAATGCCTTTGTTCATGTTTACCGAGAAGCTCTAACACTTGCCAAATGGGCATATCTCCAAATCGATGATGGTTCATGGATTGATTTTTCAAAGCTTCTTCCGTGTATAATTCCAGGAAGCGTGAAGTGTATGACCGGGATTCATCTAAGGCTAGAATTAAATCTTCCTTTTTTTGAAACTCAGAAGTTGGTTCTATTGGTGCCTTCAATTTCTTGGATGGATCATCAAACACGGATAAATCAGCTCTATCTTCACATGTTCCAGATTGATTCTCCGCTGACTCCAGTGCCAATGTTAAAAATCTTTTTTCAGCTCCAGCCAGATGGAGAACAATTTGAGCTATGCTCCATTCCTGTGGCGAAGGCTTTTCATTCAGCTTCTCAACAGGTACATCCATGAAGCTTTCTTTCACCTTATCTCTAATTTCCATTACCTTTGTTTCCCACATTTTCATGCCCCCCTTTAGTATCTCTTTCTTATTAGATATTAGTGATAAGAGTGTAAACTCCTCTAAAAAATAAAACTTCCCAAGAAAGTTTCTTGGGAAGTTGATTATTCTTAGCAATACTCACAGAATTCAAGCTCGCGTTTTAGTTCATCTACATATTCTTTTGAACCGGTGACGATCAAGCGGTCGTTCATGTGAAGTTCTGTATCTCCGTGTGGAACAATGGAATCTTTTCCTCTAAAGATCCGAACAAAGATAACATCTCCTGTAAACGGAAATTTCCGAAGGGTCATACCTTCAAATTGACTGTTCAGCATGCGAATCTCATAAAGCGATGTCTCTTGGTTCGTAAGGATATTCATGACAGATGGTGACTCAATGAGTGCACGCAGTAAGGCTTTCGTTGACAGGAATACAGAATATACTTCAATGTCCTGTTCTCGGAGTGTCTCATGTAAGTCAGGACTCTCTACCCTTACAATGACACGATTCACACCATATTCTTTAGCGGTAACGGCAAGTGTTGCATTGATTTCTTCATCACCGGTTGAGATCACAATGATGTCCGAATCAAAGATGTTGTTCTCTTCGAGCGTGTCTAACTCGTAATTATCAATTTCATTGATGGTAAACAAAGAATCAGCAATATTACGATCAGACTTATCTTGTTTTGTATGATACAAGACAGGTTCATAAAGGGAGGAATGGAGTTCCCTTGAAACCGGCATCGTAAGTTGATTCGCTCCCAGGAATGTAATCTTGAGCTTTTTCTCCTTTGCGCTTTCCCTCGGGAAGAGCTTTTTGAAGAATATTGGCGTAATGATACACGTGATTACGGCTACTAATATGAGCGTCCCACTCATCTGTGCTGAGATGATTTCCATTCTCTCAGCGATTTTCGCAGCTGCAATGACAAGTGATAACGTTGATGTTAGTAAAAATGCTGATGCAATCGTTGTTTTCGTATCATACCAATACTTTAATAAGTAAACCGGGATGATTTTCGAAACCAGGAAAGCAAGCAGAAGTAATGGAATCAACAGAAGCATCTTTTTATCACTGAGCAGTGAGCCAAGATCCAATTCAACCCCTACCATCACGAAGAAGATCGGGATTAAGAATCCATAACCAAAGGAATCAAGCTTATGAACCATTTCCTGATTTGGTGCCAATAATGATACCAGTACACCGGCAAGGAATGCACCTAGAATGTTTTCGGCCCCAACGGTTTCAGATACAGCCACAAGGAGGATGATTAATGTAAAGACCGCTCGTGTGCCGATTTGAACGGTACCTGTCGACAAGCTCTTGATGAAGGAATTGTTCTTCAACCTCTTTGCCAGGAAATATAAGAGCACCCCAACACCGAACAGGATCAGGAGAAGCCACATGTTTCCATGACCTTCACCGTAAAGTGACACGAATACAGCCAGTAAAATCATCGTCACAAGGTCTGCAATAACCGCCACAAGCAGAATGATTTGCCCGATGGCGCTTTTCATGATATGTGCTTCCTTGAGTGTAGGAACCACAACCCCAAGTGAAATCGTGGAGATGATAAGGGTCATTAAGAATGCATTATCAATGAGCCCGAATAAGACGAACAGATAAGACAGGCCAAGTGAAACAAAGAATATCCCGATGAAAATAATAGTCGCTACCTGGAGGCGGTTCGGTTCTTCCTTTCCATTCGGTAACCTTTCTTTTTTCTTCTTACCTCCTGAAAAAGCAGTGAAATCAATTTCCAGTCCACTTAAGAACATGAGGAAGATAAATCCAAGTGTAGACAGTGTTTCCAACCACATGTCCTGGTGAACGATGTCAAATCCACTCTTACCTATTATTAACCCCATAATGATTTCTGCGATGACTACAGGGATAAAATTGAGTTTGAATTTATGCAGCAATATGGGAGTTAAAAAAGCTACAAGAATGACAATAACTAATGATGTAACGGACGCATGCTGTTCCATCTATACCTCCCCCTCTCTCTTCTCTCTATATTAAATAATTCATAAACAATGTCGCTAAACCAAAATAAATTAAAATACTGATAATATCATTTATCGTCGTAATAAAAGGACCTGAAGCGACAGCTGGATCCACTTTTAGTTTGTGCATAAGTAGCGGTACTAATGTACCAGCGAGCGTTGCAACAAATAATGAGACCAACACGGAGATCCCAACGAGAACCCCCAGGAAGAATTCACCTTTCCATACATAGACCACGATGCTGACGACTACCCCGCATGTAGTACCAGTTATAAGTCCGGTTCCCGCTTCACGTATTACAAGAGACATCTTGTTTTCCTTTTCCAGGTCACCGGTCGCAATCCCTCTAACAGCAACAGCAAGGGCCTGAGTTCCCGTATTACCTGCCATTCCGGCGATTAAGGGTATAAACACGGCAAGAATCGCTACTTTATCTAACGTGGCTTCAAATCTCCCGATAAGGCTTGCGGTGAACATTCCTAGAAAAAGTAATGCAATCAGCCATGGAAGACGCTTCTTGGCAGCATTAAATGGACTTCGGTCGATGGAATCCAAATCGGCGATACCAGCTAACTTTGAATAGTCATCAGATGCTTCTTCTTCCATAACGTCCATAATATCATCTACGGTAATGATCCCCAATAAGTGATACTGGAAATCAACAACAGGCAAAGCAAGGAAGTCATAATCTTTCATTTGTCTCGCGACTGCCTCCTGATCTTCACTGACGCCTACAGCCATGACGCGATCACTCATGATTTCGCCTATCATCACATCATCATGGCTGATGATGAGATCCCTTAGGGAGATAACCCCGACTAGCTTTTTATCATCATCCACTACATAAATGTAGTAAATCGTTTCAGCATTAGGGGCTTCATTTTTTAATATATACATGGCAGATCGGACGGTCTGATTCTTTGATATGGCGACAAACTCAGTAGTCATGATACTACCGGCTGTATACTCTTCATAATGAAGTAACTCTTTAATTTCTTTAGCTGATTCATCATCCATGATCGTTAAATAACTAACTACCTGGTCCTTATCCAGCTCATTTAAGACATCCACCGCGTCATCGGCATACATATTCGATAGCATTTCAGCGGCGTATGTAGGATTCATCTCCGCCAATATATCCTGATAATCCTCTTCATCTATATCCAGACTTTCAAAAAGCTCCGCCATCTCTTCAGGAGACAGATAATGATACAGACGGCTTCGCAGGGCTTCATCTATTTTTGAAAAAAACTTTGCTTGGTCATAAGAGTGTAAATGGACGAATTCTGAGCGGAATAAATCCAGATCTTCTTCTTGAAGGGCTCTAATGAGAAGGTCTTCATCATACATTTCTTTTTCTTGTTTATCTCTTTCTTTTGCTTGATCCTGGGTTACTTCAGACATCATATACGCCCTCCTTCTTATCTTGAATTGTATATAGTCGTAATAATACTAGCAAATCTTAAGACGAATGTCTCTTATGAAATGATAACCGTCTTTAATATGGTTTGGGTTATGTAAGGAAGGTATATTAAATATGAATAAACATCCCTTCGATATGAAAGACTGAATCATTAATATGGCATAAAATAAGCGAAAAGAAAAGAAAAATGCCACAGGAAAGTAGGTATCATATGAAAATAGATATAATCGGAGACATTCATGGCTGTTACAATGAGTTCAAAGAATTAACACAGAAGTTAGGGTACGAGTGGACATCCGGTCTCCCCGTTCATCCACATGGAAGACTGCTCGGCTTTGTAGGGGATTTAACTGACCGTGGTCATCACTCGCTTCAGACCATTACAACGGTCTTTCATCTGTTTAAAAAAGGATCTCTTTACTATGTCCCTGGAAACCATTGTAATAAACTCTATCGCTACTTTCTTGGGAATAATGTGAAAATCCTGCACGGGCTTGAAACGACCGTGGCAGAACTGAGTGCCCTTCCCCGGAGTGAAAGAGACCGTTACCGGGATATGTTTCTCTCCTTGTATGAACAGTCCCCTTTATATCACGTGTTGGATGACGGAAAGCTGATCATTGCCCATGCCGGTATAAAAGAAGAGCTGATTGGAAAGCAGAGTAATAGGGTGAAAACATTTGTTCTGTACGGTGACATCACAGGTGAGAAAAATGAAGACGGTACGCCGGTCAGAAAAGATTGGGCTTCGGATTATAAGGGTGACGCTTGGATCATTTATGGCCACACCCCGGTAAAAGAGGTCCGAACCGTCAATAAGACTTGCAATATTGATACAGGAGCTGTGTTTGGCGGGAAGCTGACGGCTTTAAGATACCCTGAGATCGAAGTGGTGAGTGTAGGGTCGAGCATGCCCTTTGTAGAGGATAAGTTTCGGGAGTTTGAATGATGTATAGTAGTGCTGGTTCCCCCTCCAGACAAAAAAAGAGATTCTTTTCAGTTCAACCGAAAAGAACCTCTTTTTTCATTGTCTTTCAAGTAAAATCCGCATATCCCGAGGCATCACAGTCTCCAAATGCACCCATTCTTTTATAACAGGATGAAAAAAAGACAGATTCTTACAATGAAGTGCCTGCCTTCCTATCAACGCCACACTGCCTCCATACAAATCATCCCCTGCAAGTGGGTGTCCGATAAATGACATGTGAACCCTGATTTGGTGGGTTCTCCCTGTTTCCAATCTCAATTCAATATGAGCGAAATCCCGGAACCGCTTTTTCACTCGATAGTGTGTCAGTGCATACCGGCCATCCTGCCGCACTTCTCTTTCAATGATACTATCCGGTTTCCGGCCGATAGGCTCTTCGATCGTACCAATGTCCGGGTCCAACCCACCTTCTGCAAATGCTTCATACGTTCTCTTAATTTCCCGCCCCTTCTGCTGAAGGCTGAATAAATGATGAACGTGGCGGTGTTTGGCTATTAGAACAAGCCCCGATGTATCCTTATCTAATCGAGTAACGATATGAACCGTTGAACCAATACCTACCCTCTCATAATAACCGGCTATGGCATTGGCGAGACTTCCTGTCGGCTCATTCTTGGTCGGAATGGATTTCATCCCCCATGGCTTATCCACTACGAGAACATCCCCATCCTCATATATGATGGACAATGGAATCTCTTCAGCAACTAACGACTCACTCCCTTTTTCTTCAGGGAACCTCATCTCAAGAATATCCCCTTCTGTAAGGTGATATCGGACATTTTCTTCGTTTCCATTAACGGTTATAGTCCCTCCATCAAACTTCACAGCAGTCAGTGTACGTTTTGAGATCTGCTGATCGATTAGAAACTCTCTCATCAGTTTCCCGTCATAGGAAGAAGGGATAACCCATCTCAATGTATAAAATTTCATCGTACACTTCCTAGCCTTAAGTCATTCATCCGCCACAAAGGAATCATGCACCCTCTTCCAGAACGGAAACGGACGGAAGCGGGCAAAACGGATTTTCTCATCAGCGACACGATATTGAATGCTCTTCACATCTTTATGAAGAAGGGATAGATGGTCGATGGTGATCAGAAAATCCGGTCCATTCACAGGCTTTAGCATGCATGTATGATGGGCAGGTAAAATCAAAGGTGAT
Organism: Rossellomorea sp. NRS-1567; assembly: GCF_050467885.1. Lineage (NCBI taxonomy): Bacteria > Bacillati > Bacillota > Bacilli > Caryophanales > Bacillaceae > Rossellomorea > Rossellomorea sp. NRS-1567. The sequence goes on from NZ_JBITPL010000002.1 coordinate 200,291, forward strand.
CCGATGGTACGAAATACACGATTATTGATGGAAGCCATCTCGGCAAATTGAATAGCTGGAAGAGACGGGTGAATGATTGCCCCACCAAGCGCTTTATTGTAAGCCGTACTACCTGATGGAGTCGATAAGCAGAGTCCATCTCCTCTAAATCGTTCAAAATGCTGGCCCCTGATTTCCACGTCCATGACCAGGGTTCCTTCGACGCTTTTGACCGTCGATTCGTTTAACGCCAAGTAACGGGTTTCTTTCCCTCCATGCTGATAGCGGATGATCGTTTCTAATAATGGGTATTCGATAATTTGATAAGGTGTCTTCGCTATGGCGATCACGAGCTTCTCGATCTCTTCCGGCACCCAATCGGCATAAAAGCCGAGATGTCCTGTATGAACACCTACAAATGCTGTCTTATCTAACCGGGATCTGTAGCGATGAAATGCATAAAGCAGCGTCCCATCTCCTCCAACCGATATGACGATATCCGGTTGATCATCATCATAAGTTAAATTAAAATCTTGGAGATAGGTCCTCATTTTGTGCATTAATGTATTGGACTTCGAATCACCTTTTGATGTAATCGCAAACTTCATTCGTGTACCCCCTTCAAGTCACTGCTGATTTGGTTAAGAGCTTTTCCCCCGTTGATCCTTTTCCTTTTTGTTTGTAAATATGACTTGGGCTTCCTGAATTTCTTCACGAATCAAGCTCATTTCTTCATCCAGTCTGAATGCTGCTTCAGCAGCGCTTTGAATGCGAAGACGTACTTGCTCGGGAATCTGTCCACTGTACTTATAATTCAAAGAATGCTCTATCGTAGCCCAAAAATTCATCGAAAGTGTCCGGATTTGGATTTCTACCAGAATGTTTTTTTCTCCGTGAATCGTTTGTACCGGATAGTCAATGACAATATGATAGGAACGGTACCCGCTTTGTTTCTTATGGGTCACGTAATCTCTTTCTTCTATAATAGTAAAGTCATTCCGTCCACGAAGCTTTTCCACTACCACATGAATATCCTCCACGAATTGGCACATCATCCTCAGTCCGGCGATATCTTGCATTTCTGTTTCAATATTCGATAGCTTGATCCCTTTTTGATTGGCTTTATCAAGAATACTCGCGATTGGCTTTACTCTTCCAGTCACGAATTCAATGGGAGAATGTGTGTTATGAAGTTCATATTCTCCCCTCATCCCTTTAAGCTTAATCTTCAATTCGTCAACCGCTTGCTTGTAGGGAGCTAAAAATTGTTCCCAGTGATTCATTCTCCTCACCTCTACGCGACTACTTATTAAGAAATATGCTCTCTACCTTTTTAACCATTTCGTCACCGTAGTTCCCATTTCCTTCTATATTGGTCACAAGATAGTCGAGCTCTTCAGTGAATTGATCCAACTCCAAAGAATAATCATCGCTCTTTGCAATGACTGCACTCTTATCTTGAAGTGCTTTTTTCAATTCATCCCAGATCGACTCTTCAAGGTATAAGTATACATATTCCTCTTCATTTTCTGCTAAGTATACGAAAGCATAGCGATCGGAGTCTGCAATAATTTGACCAGCTGCCGTTGTCCCTTGCAGGAGATCTGCTTGCTCGGTATGTAAGTATAATGTACCGTTTTCATATGTTGTGTGTTTAAATTGAACAATTTTCCTCATGCTTTTCTTCATCCTTCCATTAAACAATCAGTATCATTTTAACATAAGACAACCATTTCATCTAAACATTGAAGTTCTCTTTTAATAAAGAGATAATAGAAGAAGTATGCAAGGAAAGGATGCTTGTTATGGCACAGGAAATTGAAATAGAATTCAAGAATTTGGTGACACAAGATGAATTTACGAGATTAATTTCACATTTTCATATAAAAGATGAGGATTTCTCATCTCAAGACAATCACTATTTTGATACGCCGGACTATCAATTAAAGGGTAAACAATCTGCCTTAAGAATCCGGGAGAAGAACGGGACTTACACGCTGACCTTAAAAACCCCTTTAGAAGAGGATCTACTAGAAACGAATCAAAGGTTAACAAAGGAAGAGTCTGAATCTCTTTTACATGAAGGGGCATTTCCTGAAGGAGAAGTGAAAGATGTTCTGATTTCCCTTCAAATCCCCACTGGGTCCCTTCATTATTTCGGAACGCTGACGACCAGCCGGGCTGAAATCGACTATAAAGACGGGCTCCTGGTCTTCGATAAGAGTTCATATTTACAAAAGGAAGACTTTGAGCTGGAATATGAAGTGAAAGAGCGTACATCAGGTGAAGCTATATTCCTGAACTTACTGGAGGAACTAAACATTCCACTACGGGAGACGGATAACAAAATCAAACGTTTTTACCTGGAAAAATTAAAAAAGGATTGACGATTACCGATATAGTATATGAATAAAAGTCTTCCAGAAGAGGAGTTATACTCATGAATGTTCAGCAGTTGAGAACGATGATGGAGTTGCAAGCTCTAAACAGCTTGGGTTCAATATCTTCTGTTCAGCAAAACACCGGCGGGTCCAGTGATCTATTTCAACAACTATTAAATCAGGCACTTCACACTAACCAGAACCATTTAAATATGAATCAAACATTAGGGGCCGTTAAAGAGGCACTGGAAACCAAAACAGCTTTCTCTGTTTCACCTCCCCCTGGACTTTCCGCTTTGAGCGAACCGAACCGGAATGCTCCCCAGGAGATTGATGAAATCATCTCCCGAGCGGCCGATCACTATGGTATCCCCATAAAATTGATTCAAGCGGTTATTAAACAGGAGTCCAACTTCAACCCTAATGCAGTCAGCCATGCAGGTGCATCCGGGTTAATGCAGCTCATGCCCAGTACAGCAAGGGGGCTTGGCGTAAACAACATCTTTGATCCGGAAGAAAACGTATTCGCCGGAACGAAATACTTAAAGCAGATGCTCGATAAGTACAATGGGGACGTTAAACTTGCTCTGGCAGCCTATAACGCAGGTCCCGGAAATGTTGATAAATACAACGGCATCCCACCGTTTCAAGAAACCACTGCTTATGTAAAAAAAGTGACCGATCGCTATTTCACATGACCCCTCAAGCAGGCTGACCTCTACTTCCAGGTCAGCCTTTTCTAATGTATTTCCCTATTGAGACTTAAGACAAAAACTACAGTCTGATAGTCCTGCCTCCTCTTAAATCCACCCCCGCAAAGTTCCCGAAATCGGGATAGACATCAGAAAAAAGGCTACACTAATTTTGAATAATAAGTTGATGTAAGGCTATTTGTTTGAGATATAAATAAATGCTTGCTAGAATAAACATACAATCTAAGTAAAAAGGAGTCATTCTTATGGTCGAGAAACCACAAATGCCTTATAATCTTATCGGCGAAAAGAAACTCTCCATGCTCGTTGAAGCTTTTTATAATAAAGTAGCGAATCATCCCGAGTTAGCACCAATATTCCCTAATGATTTAACCGAGACAGCTCGAAAACAAAAACAATTTCTAACTCAATATTTAGGTGGTCCTGCGCTTTATACAGAAGAGCATGGTCACCCCATGCTGCGCGCAAGGCATCTCCCATTTCCCATCACGGAGGAACGGGCGAAAGCTTGGTTAAGCTGTATGCATGAGGCAATGGATGAAGTCAATCTAGAGGGTCCAGTAAGAGATGACTTTTTTCACAGACTCGTATTAACCGCCCATCATATGGTGAATACAGAAACACCAAAGGGTAATAGCATTGACTAGAACAAATAGCTGGCATCACCTTAAAGGGTGTGGACATGATAAGAAACCACTGGAAATATATATGTTTGTTGACCCTCTTTGCCCGGAATGCTGGGCTCTTGAACCAATCTTAAAGAAATTGCACATTGAATACGGACAATACTTTCGTATTCGTTACATTTTGAGCGGCCAGCTTGCCTCTTTAAACATAGCGACCAAACGTAAGCAGGAAGATTTAGCTCAGCAATGGGATAAAACAGCCAGCCGTTCAGGGATGTCATGCGACGGAAGCTTATGGATAGATAATCCAATTGATTCACCTTATCTTGCTTCTTTCGCCATTAAAGCTGCCGAGCTTCAAGGAAAGCATTCGGGTATCCGGTTTCTAAGGTTTTTACAGGAACGGTTATTCTTACAGAAACAGGACATTTCCAATATCGAGGTACTCAAGGAGTGTGCTCAAGCCGCCAAGCTTGATTTGAGTGAATTTATGAACGATATCAATTCATCATCTGCGTCCAAAGCCTTTCAGTGTGATGTAAAGATCACATCTGAGATGGAAGTGGAAGAAATTCCTACATTGGTTTTCTTTAATGAAAATATTGAAGATGAAGGCTTAAAGATCACAGGATTGTATTCCTACGAGGTATATGTTCATATTATTGAAGAAATGCTTGGAGAGAAGCCTAATAAGCAACCATTGCCTCCACTGGATGTATTTATGAAATATTATCGTGTTGTGGCATCCAAGGAAATAGCCGTTGTCTATGATTTATCCATTGAAGAAGTAGAAAAGCAAATGAAGAAATGGACACTTCAGCAAAAAGTAAAGAGGCTCCCTGCAAAGCACGGAACTTTCTGGAAATATATAAGTAATTAATTATTTCAATATATTAAAATAAGCCTATAAACAAGAAAAGCCGATGTTGTTTCCAACATCGGTTTTTCAATACGAACAAAGGGGATGGGAGAAATTTTTCACGGTCAAACAAAGGGGTATATGTTTGCTTGTGATCAACTTCACACTGATAATATATCACGCATCCACTTGTATTGGCAAGTTGTTTGTATGGTATTTCACAATATTGTCAAAAACCATTCATGTTCCCCTCTCCTCCTTCATATACATGTGTATAAGACAACTTATCACCGGAGGGAAAAGATATGGCATTAAAAATAAAATACGGAATCCTCCTGCTGTTAATCCTGATCAGCTTCTTCATAAACATCCTCGGACTCATGCGCCTTGTTCCGATCTATATAACATCCCCGATCCTCTTTCTCTCACTCCTGCTCTTCTTCCACTCCCTCGGAACCCGCAACCGCTTCAAAGGATTTAAATCAATGAAATGAGGGACGGACCTTTCTTTCTTTCGAAAACTTCCCCCAAAATAAAACTCCCCTTAGAATATTTTCATTTCTAAGGGGAGTTGATTTTTAAACCAGTAGGTTCCTGATCTCTATTTACTGTAACTTTTCAAGCAGTTCTTCCATTTCATTCAACTTTTCTTCAAAGACTTTGCATGCGTCTTCTACCGGCTTGGAGGTTGTCATATCCACTCCTGCTTTTTTCAATACTTCAATCGGATAATCAGAGCTGCCCGCTTTCAGGAAATCAATGTAGCGTTCTACGGCCGGCTCTCCCTCTTCAAGGATTTGCTGACTGAGAGCGGTCGCAGCCGAGTAGCCCGTTGCATATTGATAAACATAGTAATTGTAGTAGAAGTGAGGAATTCGAGCCCATTCCAATCCAATCTCCTCATCAATCGAGATGTCCTCTCCAAAATACTTTTTATTCAATTCATAATATTCTTTTGTTAAGAATTCAGAAGTAAGAGCTTCCCCTTCTTGGGCTTTCTTATGAATGAGGTGTTCAAACTCTGCAAACATGGTTTGACGGAAAACGGTTCCTCTGAATCCTTCCAGGTAATGATTTAATAGGTACAGACGCTTTTTCTCATCATCAATTGTGTTTAATAGATAATCATTCAATAAAGCTTCATTACATGTAGAAGCCACCTCGGCAACAAAGATGGAGTAATGGCCGTACGTGTATGGCTGAGCACTGCGCGTATAGTAGCTGTGAACACTATGTCCGAACTCATGAGCCAGTGTAAATAGATTGTTCACATTATCCTGCCAGTTCATGAGGATATAAGGATTGGTGCCGTATGCTCCTGAAGAGTATGCCCCACTTCTTTTTCCTTTGTTCTCGACAACATCCACCCAACGGTTATCAAAGCCTTCTTTCAGGACATTGGCATATTCTTCTCCTAAAGGCTTTAAGCCATCCAGGATCATGTTCTGTGCTTCATCATAGCTGATGTCCATCTTAACTTCCTTCACTAACGGTGTATATAAGTCATACATATGAACTTCATCCAAGCCTAATACTTTCTTGCGAAGCTTTACATAGCGTTGCAGCAAATGAAGGTTCTTATTGACCGTATCAACCAGGTTATCATACACCTGTTCAGGAATATTGTTATTTGATAATGCCGCATGTCTTGCTGAATCGTAATGTCTTACGTTTGAGACGAAATTATCTTTCTTTACTGCGCCACTTAATGTAGAGGCAAACGTATTTTCGAATTTGCCGTAGGTTTCATACACCTTTTTAAACGCTTCTTCCCGTACGCGTCGATCACTGCTCTCCAGGAAACGAATGAAACGGCCATGTGTGATGTCTACTTCTTCACCGTTTTCATCTTTAATGCTCGGAAACTCCAAGTCTGCATTGTTCAGCATACCAAACGTGTTACTCGCCGCACTGAACACTTCGGAAGCTTGAGCAAGTAATGCTTCCTCCTCCGCTGAAAGAACATGTGGACGCTGGAGATTAATTTCTTCTAAAGCATGCTTGTATTTCTTCAGCTCTTCTTTTTCGTCAAGAAACCCTTGAAGCTTACTTTCCTCAATCGAAAGCACTTCAGGTACTAAGTAGGCAAATTTACTCCCTAACTGTGTATAAAGACTTTTGGCACGGTCATCGAGTCCTTGATAGTATGAATTGGTTGTGTCCTGGTCATAGCGCATATGAGAATATGTATAAACCCTACCCATACGTTCCATAATTTCATCTTGGAAGGCAAATGCTTTATAAAGCTGATCTGCACCCTCACCTAAAGTTCCTTTAAACTCTTCTGCTTTACCCGTTAACTCTTTAATTGCTTTGTATTCTTTTTCCCACGCTTCATCACTTTCAAAAATATCTTCCAATCTCCACGTTAACTTCTCCTCTACCTCTTCCCTGCCAGGCAGACTTTTCGTAGCTGTATCTTTTGACATATACATCCTCCATTCTGAAATCTACAGAAAATTCCTTATAGTTACATTCTCTCTTATCTAAGATTTTCCTGCAACAAAACAATCTTTATCAGACCTTTTTTAATATATGCTTCCATTTAGGAAAAAAATCATGCTGATGCTGTTCGAAACCCGGAAAGTTGTCTGGACAATTCCACGCCTCCAAGAGCTGATATTGCCCACCCTCCATCCTTCTGACCACTTGCATATCCTTCAAGAGAGCCAAATAACTCTTTACTATTTCCTTTAGCAGTTGGTCCCCCCCTACAAAAGGAAGCGCACGGAATTCTAAATATCCTCTATCCATCCTTCTTTTAATTACCTTAACGACTTTTTCCTCTGAAATAAATCGATCCTTCTTCAGACAATCTTTCCATATATAGTATTGCCATTCGATCGCATGATTCTTAAAATGGAGTCCATGAGGGAATACAGGCATTCCAACAAACAAAGGTAAATATAAAAATGTATCCCCTTCTCTATACACTTCCCGTAAAAATAAATCGCTTTTTGCTTTACTATAATGAAGTTTGTTATAGATCCACTTCATTCGGTATTGATTCCAGTTTTTTAATAGATATGGGTGATTGACTGTAGAATGTGGGATGGATAAAGGAAGAGTGAATTGCTCAATAGGGATTCTGACAGGTGCTGCACTAATAAAAGCTGAGACTGAAACAGGTATGAGATGAGTAAATAATGTAAAGCTTCTATCTTCAGGGGAAAAATGGAGAAGAAAATGGTGGAAATGGGGTGAATACCGAATAAACGCTTGCTGAAAGGACGGTAAATGCAGCAATCCCTTTTGTTTTACTGTCACCGGTTGGGTAAGCATCCAAAACGGAGTGATGTTCTGACTGTGATATCCCCCAGTTCTAGAAAGGATGTCGGGAATGGGAATGGAAGAACATTGAATCTCAATGGCAATTTTTTTAGATTCCGTTTTTACATAAATATCAGCGATTTGTTGAAGCTCTTTTATATAATACTCAACACTCACCTCCGTATAATGTTCTCTTAACCTTTCATATAGCAGTTGCTTACTAAGTAGATGTCGCGGTGACTCATGCTGCTTTCCAATCGCACATTGTAACTGTGAATGATGAGCAAAATGTGGAACGTTTTGGTTTCCGATGCGAAGGTTCAATTCGGATGAACAATGAGGACAGAGAAATATAGGACGCTTACTTCGCAGATTCTTTAGTTCCTCTCTTGTGTAATGGATGGTTGAAAACACTTTCTCTCTAAATAACGCTGTTAACATAGAACACCTCCTTCAATAACCATTCGCCAAAAATCGTGAAAATCCTTCAAAAAAAACCTTCAAGCAAAAAATCACTTGAAGGCTTTCTCTTATAATAGAGGTGACATTAAGCGTGAAGTGGATTCCAATAATCGGTAGCCAAGATGTCTCTTTTGAAACTCTTCCAGCTGCAGTTCTTCTGCATCCTCTAAGTCATGTAAATATTCTTTCACAAGAGAGTCGGTACTTGCTGTTTTATATAGAAATGCATTGACTTCAAAGTTTAAATGAAAACTTCTCATATCCATATTTGATGTCCCAATCGATGCCATTTCTTCATCGACAATGACAATCTTACTATGCATAAAGCCCTTTTGATATTCAAAGATTCGGGCACCTGCTTCGAGAAGATCGGGGAAATAAGATCGTGAAGCGTGAAATACAATTCGTTTATCAGGCTTATGGGGAACCAATAGCCTTACATCCACACCACTTAAAGCAGCAATTTTAAGTGCTGAGAAAATATCTTCATCCGGTATGAAATATGGTGATGCAACCCATACGCTTTTTCTTGCAGAAGTGATCATCGAGAAGAAGATATTCTTCAAAACGCTCAACTCATTATCAGGTCCTCCTGCAATCATTTGAACTCCACCATCGTTTGCATTTTCCAATGAATCAGGGCTTAAATACCCTGGAGTCAAGAAATCGTCATTCGTCATATAATACCAATCTTGAAGAAAGATGAGCTGCAGCGTACGTACCGCTTCACCCCTTACAAATAGGTGGGTATCCCTCCAGAAACCAAAATGAGGATTTTTACCTAAGTACTCATCGCCAATATTGAGTCCCCCAACAAATCCAATACTTCCATCAATGACGATGATCTTGCGATGATTTCGAAAGTTAAACTTATTATTGAGAACAGGAATTTTGACGGGACCAAAGGGAACCACTTCAATCCCTGCATCTTTTAATTCAGTTATATAATCCTTTGACAATTGCCATGCCCCAACCGCGTCATAAAGAAAGCGGATTTTCACCCCATTATTGGCTCGTTCAATAAGGATATCTTTAATCTGATTTCCAATATCATCATGACGGACAATATAATATTCCATATGAATGTGATGCTTGGCCGTTTTCAACCATCTGAGGATTTCTCCAAATGTCTCGTTACCATTGGTTAAAAGCTTCGTTTCACTGGAAAAAGATATGGCACTGTTTCCTATTCGCTGAGCAAGCTGAAAGTGCTTTTCCTGAAACAAGCCAAACATTTCAGCATTCATTTCCTTAGGACCAGGCTCAAATTTATTGTAGGTTTCCTTGTCCAATATGTACTTCTTCTTATACATTTTCTCTTTCCGATAGTTTCGGCCAAACAATAAATAGAAGATAAAACCAAGGAATGGGAAAGCACCTAAAACAACTAACCACGTTAATGTTTGAGTGGGGTGACGATTCTCAAAGAAGATAAGAAATCCTATCACAATGACAGAGAAAGTAAAAACCAGACTAATATATTTGACCATACCTGAAAGGTACTGATCAAAATAGAAAATATAACTTAATACGAGAACAGCAATAAATAAGAGGACCCTCACTGTATTTTTCATACCTCTAACACCTTCCACTGGCTTAATGATGCTAAATAAAAAAAATACCGATTTCTAAATGAAACCGGTATGATCCTTAAGAAAAATGTTCACTTAATGTCCCAAACACATGTTCATTAATGACTACTTTTCCATACTCTTCTAGGCGATGAACGGTCATTCGTGACTCATCCGCATATTCAAGTAGTATACTTAACATATTGTCGATATCTTCTTCCGAGAAGTGCTCTTCTGAAAATTTAACGTAAATAAAATATTTATTTTCGAATGCAAGCAGCTTTGTTTCCAAATGATCTAAAGACATGTCTTTCATCCGATGTGATAAAGAAATCGCATCTTCGAAATCATTGAACTTCAAAGTGAAATCCAGTGCCACTTCTGCTTCCCCATCTTGATCCTGCTTGATTTGGAAATGCTGATCCAGAAGCTCCTCTATCCGCTCATCTACAGGAAGTTCCTTAAGTTTATCCTCTGGAATAGGCAGCTCAAATCGCTGACCATCCTTTGAAACCTGAGCTCTTGTAACTAGTACTTCAAGCCCTTTATCTAACGCTTGAACTTGAATCCATAGCGGTCCTTCAATTCCGAAATCTTCCTCTTGATGAACTTCATCCATCATTTCCCAGAAGAGTTCTTCACTTCTTTCACGATTATACCAGATCTCCTCGCGGTCAAAGCCGCGATCTTCTATATCTCCGTAAGATATATAGAACTTGACCGTATTTTCATTAATGCGTTCGATTTCCAATTAACACCTCTCCCTTCTTGCATGATGTTGGTGAAGGGACTACACCCTCTGAGCAATTTTGCTCGATTGCTGGTGAAGATAGAAGATACATTTAGGTTAGTTTGTACCTTGTACTTCTATTTTATGATATAAACACTGAAAATGGAATAAAAATAACACCCATTTTTTTCTTCACAAATCCCACTATTTAACGTGTTTTTGACATTTTAGCGAATATTTGCAGAAAATTCAAGTGTTAATACTTATACTAATATAAAAGGGGTTGACCCGAAAGGATACGCAACGTTCCTTAAAGGGTCAGCCCCTTTTTCCTTATATATTCTCAAACATTAATAATATGATGAGAATGTAAGAATACTTTAGTTTACCATTCTTTGAGCTTCTAGAAGTTGGAATGTACGAACCTTTCTCGGTAGGAATCGTCTGATTTCATCTTCATTGTATCCTACCTGAAGACGCTTCTCATCCAAGATGATTGGACGTCTTAAAAGACCAGGATTTTTCTGGATAAGCTCGAACAGTTCTTGAAGTGGTAAAGTTTCTAAATCTACATTAAGCTTTTGGAATGTCTTAGAACGGGTTGAAATGATTTCATCCGTTCCGTCCTCAGTCATACGCAGGATTTCCTTAATTTCATCAATGCTTAATGGCTCAGAGAATACGTTACGCTCTGTATATGGAATCTCATGCTCTTCTAACCAAGCTTTTGCCTTACGACAAGATGTACAACTAGGTGAAGTGAATAATGTAACCACGAATCATTCACACTCCCTTAAGGATTTTTTTATTATATAGAGTATTTCATTTTAAACATCGTCTGTTAATTAAAATAAGTTTAAATAAGAAATCTCTATTATGTATTATACATGAATTACTGTCCCTTGAACATAGTTTTAACCAATTTGTCAAATTTCCTATACATAGGTTTAACATACGCTATATGATCTCTTTCTACTATGGCTTTACCCGGTTCAAAAAGAGCCTAAACATGATATAGTACATTTTCATTTTTTCATTTAGAAAACCTTATTGCGAATGGACAATAAGGTTCTTTTGGTTTAAAGATTTTTCAGTACATCTCCATCACGGTCTTTGTCTTTTTTCAAGACCTCTTCAACCGGCTGGTAAGACGCACCATAAAACTTCTTATCATTATAGGTGTGGATTAATTCATATGTTTTCTTCATAGAATTGAAGATCAGATCTTCTGATTCGTTGTTTGGAGCCCAATAAAGGATTTCCATTTCATTGATTTCATTTGTAGCGAGGGATCTACGTGCATATCCGATACTGACAGCATGTTCGAATCCTTCACGCTTGTAGAACTTTAAACGCTTTTCCGTGTCAGTGTCATCATAATCCACCGGCTCTACTTCTAAAATAATCGCTTTGTTCTTTTCTTTTAACTTCTCGAGCAACTTATGACCCAATCCTTGCCCGCGGGCATCCTTTGAGACAAAAAGATAATCGATAAAGATAAAATCATCAAGTTCGGCATACATAAGTACGTGGTATTGACCTTCATCTTTATGATAGATGTCGCTTCTTTCTTTGAGTAATGACTCAAGGTGTTCTTTTGATTTCATTTCCTCTACCGGGAAATACTGATTTAACTTTTCATACCAATGCATGGATCTACTCCTTTAAAAGAATTTTAGGTGACATTGACTAACGGGATACAATTATTTTTCTCAGAAAAAAAATGTTTATGTTAGATGTTAGTCTCATCCGTGGGATAAAAATACGGAATCACAGGCTTGAAACACCTATGAAGAGGGTAATGTGGTTGAAAGCGGTTAATCTTACCAATACTTTAATAATAACAATGTTTGAGTATTTTTTCAAATCGAAAAGCCCCATTAAGAAAGACCGGCCTGGAACTTCCCAGACCGGTCTTTTCGATCAAGGTGTATAGTCTACACCTTCTGTATACGTATTACCGGCATCCCATAAAAGGAATTCTTTAATACCTTGATCATTCAATGCTTTAATCTGCGCTTCAACTTCTGCTTTTCCGTAGGCCTTATAGTTTCCACTTCCTAACCAGGAGGCAGTGAAATCCTGCAGCCATGGTCTTGAAATAGGCGGGTTATCTAATTCTGCTAACTTGGAATTTTCAAGCTTGGCATATTCAGAAACCAGTTCATAAGGTTGTAAATCGGGCTTTGCGATTCCAAAGTAGGGAGTCCAGTGACTTGGATAAATCATGGATGAAATCACATCGACGTTTTCAGATATCTTTGAGAAGTTCTGTCCTATCCCAGGCGCCTCTGGAAGCGTTGCTGTATAACCGAAAATGTCTACAGAAACCTTAACTCCATACGGCTCAAGTTTTTCATGGGCGTACTCTACAAAGTCTGTTACTGCCTGCACACGTTTTTGTACATTATCTGTGTCTTGCTCCGCATATTCACCACCGTTATATAGTAGTTCATCGTCACGTTTTTCAAAGCCTTCAGGGAAACGGACATAATCAAACTGGATTTCCTGGAATCCCATTTTGGCGGCTTCGATTGCAATTCCCACATTATAATCCCACACTTCTTTCAGGAATGGGTTCACAAAGGATTCACCTCTGCCATTTTTCCATACCTGACCTCCATCTTTAAAGGAAAGCTCGGGTTTCTCATTCGCCAATACCGTATCTTTGAATACCACAACCCTTGCGATGGGATAAATCTGTTTTTCTTCGAGTGTCTTTAAAATCGCTTTAGGATCTTTGATATATGGCTTACCTACTTTAGCATATGGAGAAGATTCCTCGGGTTCGTATGTAACATATCCGTGATCATCTTTAATATCAATAACCATGGCATTTAGATCCGTATCATCCATTAGTTTCGTTAAGCTGTCAAATCTCGCTCCACCTGCAGAGTGACCGGTAACATAAACCCCTCTAACCGCATCAGGATATTCAAATTTAAAGCCGGAATCATAAGCAAATCTTGGGGCGGGACTTGCGATTTCTTTCTTACTTAAAGAAAGACTTCTCTTCTCGTGGGCAGCCTTCCCTTCTCCTTCAGCATTCGCTGTTTGGAACGGCAATACGCACATTGTGACTAAACATAAGGATGTCGCTACCTTACTCCATTTCAAAATAAACCTCTCCTCTATTAAATAAGCTATCTAGTAAAATATGTAACACCTTATACTATTCTAACAAGGAAATAACTTGAAAGAAAAGGGGTATTACTCCTAATCTGTCGAAATTTCCAAGGAAATTAAATATCTTCATTATATAGTATGATTTTCATGTTAAAAAAGAATAAAACTGCCCTTCAATAAAAAAAGCTCCCCTCATTAAAGGGAGCTTTTGTAAAATGTTCAGCTTTTGTACTGAGCTTTATACTGCGCAAACTCTTTCTCTGAGCAATACACGAAATGGCCAGGCGCCACTTCACGCATTTCAAGATTATCATCCTCTGTATAATTGTGAACAGAAGGATTATATTCTTTTCTTCTGCGTGTGCGCTCATACTCTGGATCCGGTAACGGAATCGCTGATAATAGAGATTGCGTATAAGGATGTAGCGGGTTCTTGTAAAGGGCATCACTTGGTGCCAACTCGACTAACTTACCAAAATACATAACCCCGATGCGATCACTGATGTATTTTACCATGGAAAGATCATGGGCGATAAATAAGTACGTTAACCCTTTCTCTTTCTGAAGCTCTTGCATAAGATTAACTACCTGTGCCTGAATCGAAACGTCAAGAGCCGAAATTGGCTCATCGGCAATGATGAAGTCCGGATCTACTGCCAAGGCACGGGCAATCCCGATACGCTGACGCTGACCGCCGGAGAATTCATGTGGATAACGACCGGCATGCTCTTTATTCAAACCAACTGTCTCAAGTAGGTCATGAACTCTTTTAATGCGCTCTTCTTTGGAAGAAGCCAGGCCATGAATGTCGATACCTTCAGCAATGATATCAGCAACCTTCATACGGGGATTCAAACTTGCGTATGGATCCTGGAAGATCATTTGCATCTTACGGTTGAATTTCTTTAATTGTGAACGTGATTTCTTACCATGAACGTCCTCACCATTAAAGAGAACCTGGCCGTCTGTGGCATCATACAAACGAATGATCGTACGACCAGTCGTTGATTTACCGCAACCTGATTCACCAACCAGGCCAAGGGTTTCCCCTTTATAAATATCAAAACTGATATCATCAACAGCTTTCACCATATTCGGTTTTCCCGGGTTAAAGTACTGTTTTAAATTCTTAATTTCTAATAATTTCTCTGCCATTATGAACGAACCCCCTCAACAAGTACCGGCTCTTTATAATTAGAGGGCATTTGTCTATGTCTTAATTTCACGATTTCAGGCGGCTCTACTTTTGGAGCACTTGGATGCAATAACCAGGACTTCACATAATGAGTATCTGAAACCTGATAATATGGCGGCTCTTGTTCAAAATCCACTTTCAATGCATACTCACTGCGAAGAGCGAACGCATCCCCTTTAGGTGGATTTAATAAATCCGGTGGAGTCCCAGGAATGGCAACGAGCTCCTGCTCACCTTCTGTTTCAGTTGTCGGCATAGAGCCGATCAATCCCCACGTATATGGGTGGCGTGGATCGTAGAAAATTTCATCCACTGTTCCTGTTTCAACAATTTGTCCTCCATACATAACGGCTACACGATCAGCTACGTTCGCAACAACTCCAAGATCGTGAGTGATGAAAATGATGGAAGTTTCTATCTTTGTTTGTAAATCTTTCATCAATTCAAGGATCTGAGCCTGGATGGTAACATCCAATGCCGTCGTCGGCTCATCGGCAATCAGAATTTTCGGATTGCAAGCAAGGGCGATTGCGATGACGACACGCTGACGCTGACCGCCTGAGAATTGGTGAGGATATTGCTTAAAGCGTGTTTCAGGGCTAGGCAGGCCAACAAGTTTAAGTAACTCAATGGCACGTTTTCTCGCATCATTTTTACTCATATTCTGGTGCTTCACCAGTGGTTCCATGATCTGTTTACCAATAGTCATTGTAGGGTTCAGGGACGTCATTGGATCTTGGAAAATCATAGAAATATCTTTCCCCCGGATCTTCTGCATATCCTTTTCCGGCAATTTCGCTAAATCTTTACCCTCAAATAACATTTCTCCACCCTTGATGAAGCCTGGAGGGTTTGGAATCAATCTCATGATCGCTTTCGTAGTAACTGATTTACCTGAACCAGATTCACCAACGATCGCCAGTGTTTCACCTTTATCTAAATGGAAATCTACACCTCGGACAGCCTGAACTTCTCCTCCATGCGTATTGAAGGAGACGTGTAGATCTTTCACTTCTAAAATTTTTGACATAATATTATCTCCCTTCCATTACTTACGCATTTTCGGATCTAGTGCATCACGCAGACCATCGGCCATTAAGTTAAAGCTTAAAATGACTAATGAAATAACAGCGGAAGGTACTAGCATCATATGAGGAAATGACTGGATTGATCTGTATCCTTCATTAACCAATGATCCCAGAGATGCTCTTGGTGGAGCAATCCCCAATCCGATAAAGCTTAAGAATGCTTCTGTGTAAATCGCAGCAGGAACAGTGAACATTGTAGTGATAATAACAGGTCCCATTACGTTTGGAAGCAAGTGTTTAAAAATTAAACGGTTGCTGGTTGCTCCTAAAGTACGGGAAGCAAGTACAAATTCCTGGTTCTTTAATTGAAGTACCTGTCCACGGACGATACGGGCCATGCCGGTCCAACCGGTTATAACCATGGCCATGGTTATGGAGAATATACCCGGCTCAAATATCAGGATAAAGAGAATTACCACAATTAAGTTTGGAATCCCTACAAGGATTTCGATGATCCGTTGCATGATATCGTCGACTTTCCCACCGTAATAAGCAGAAATTCCACCATAAGAGATACCGATTATGAAATCGATAATCGCTGCTAATATACCAATGTAAAGAGATACACGCGTACCATTCCAAGTACGGGTCCACAGGTCACGGCCTAAGTCATCAGTACCAAACCAATAGGTTTCTTTAATTTGTCTTGATTCATATACATCAAATCCATCTGCATCTTTTCCGTCAAAGGGTAACCAGCTAATCCCTGAAAGCGCTTCAATTTTTGGTGGCAGCTTTGCATGTCGGATATTTTGATCGCTAAACTTATATTCGTTCATCATTGGCCCAAAAAGAGCAAAGAACATAATGATTGCGGTGATAACAATCCCGGCAATCGCGCCTTTATTCTTACGTAAACGAATCCATGAGTCCTGCCAGAAATTCAAGCTCGGACGCGAAATTTTCTCTGACTCATCTCCACTAGCCTTTTGAGGTTGGAAGAGTTCTGGACTAAGTTGATCTAGTTTCTTTTTGTTTGCTTCCATTATTTCTTCCCTCCAGCTAAGCGAATACGTGGATCAATAATTCCATAAAGAATATCTACCAAGAAGATTACACCAATAAATAAAGCACTAAAGAAGAGGGTAATCCCCATAATAACCGTGTAATCATTTGTATTGATCGATAGTACGAATTGTTCCCCTAAACCAGGGACTGCGAATATACGTTCAACAACAAGAGATCCTGTCATTACCCCAACAGTCATTGGCCCAAGAATCGTTACAATCGGGATTAAAGCATTTCTAACAGCATGCTTTACAACTGTAGATGTTTGGGAAATCCCCTTTGCCTTTGCAAGTAAAATATAATCGGAGTTTAATATTTCCAGCATTTCAGTACGCATAAAACGAGCAATGGTTGCTACTACAAACACCGTCAACGCTAATGTTGGAAGAATAGTATGTTTGTATTCTCCCCATAATGCTACCGGCAACCATTCAAGCTTAACCCCAACATAGTACTGCAGAAGTCCTGCGAAAACGAAGGAAGGAATCGATATACCCAGTACAGCAATGAATGTTGATCCATAATCTAACCATGTATTATGCTTGATTGCTGCAATAATTCCAATAAGTAGCCCTAAGAATGTACCTAATACCATAGCTTGGAATCCAAGAAGTGCGGAAGGACCAATACGATCTCCAAGAATTTGTGTTACTGGACGATTGTCATATTGGAAGGACAACCCTAAATCACCTTTTGCCAACCCAACCATATAATTCACATATTGTTCTGGCAGCGGGTCATTCAGACCGTATTTGTCCAGGATGATTTGTTGTTGTTCCGGAGACAGCCTTTCTGTGTTTTGTAGTGGAGATCCAGGTAGGAGCTTCATCAGAAAGAAAGTGGCGGTTGCAATGATAAGCAAAGTGATGATCATATAGACGATACGTTGAATTGTATATCTGACCATTCTTTAGCCCCCCTTTTTTATCTTTTTTTTTACACATTTTAATTATATCGATTTTCGACAAATATTCAATATATTTTTACTTTTTTGATAATTTTCGACATTCACTGGAAAAGGAGAGCGTATGCTCACGCATACACTCTCCTCTGAAGGTTTGTTAATTGAGCTTATGATTACTCAATGTAAGCCCATTTGTATGATGCATCTGCACCAAATGAGTGACGTAACAGACCTTTAACATATGGACGCTCTAAGAAAGCAGTTCCACGTTGGTACATCGGGCTGATCGCTTGATCTTCGAAAAGAATCTTTTCTGCGTCAACCATTGCTTGCCAACGAGCTTCCGGATCATCAAGAAGTTCACCTTTAGCTTGTTCGATTAACTTGTCATACTCAGGATTAGAGTAAGCCATTTGGTTATGTGCACCATCAGTAACGAACATGTCAACAAATGTCATCGGATCTGGATAGTCAGGACCCCATCCGGCGAATGAAACATCATAATCACCTTTAGATTCTAACTCAAGCTTTTGCTTGAATGGTTGTGCTTTGATTGAAACAGTTAATCCTTCTAAGTTTTGCTCTAATTGTTCTTTTAAGAATTCACCGATTTTCTTAGAGCTGTCAGAGTCATAGTTTAGTAGTTCTAATTCAATAGAATCTTTACCTAACTCTTCTTTCGCTTTAGCCCAATGTTCTGCAGCTTTGTCAGGATCGAAACCACCGAAATCACCTACAGCTTCACGATACTCAGCACCGTCTGGACCAGAAACGAAATCTTTTGGTACTAAGAAGTACGCAGGAATAGAACCATTGTTAAGAAGAACGTCAACCATACCTTGCTTGTCATAGGCTGCATCAAATGCTTTACGAGCATTTACATTAGCCATAACTTCATTCTTTTGGTTTAAACGAAGGAAGAATACCGCAGTATCAGCCTTTGTTTTGAAGTTTTCATCTGATTTGTATTTGTCAACAAATTCAGCAGAAAGACCAGCGATATCCGCTTTTTCTGTTTCGTATAAGTTAACTCCAGTAGCAGTATCTTTAACGATGTTAAAGTTTACTTCTTTTAACTTAACAGCATCTGCTTCCCAGTAACTGTCGTTCTTAGTTAATTTGAAGCTTTGCTCATGCTTCCACTCAGAAAGTGTGAATGGACCATTGTAAACGGCAGTGTCAGCTTCAAGACCGAATTTATCGCCTTTTTCTTCAACGAACTTTTGGTTTTGAGGATAGAAAGTTGCGAAAGAAAGTAAAGCTTTGAAGTAAGGAACAGCTGTTTCAAGCTGAACTTCTAATGTTTTTTCATCAACCGCTTTAACACCTAATTCTTCAACTGGAACTTCACCAGCATTTACTTTTGCAGCGTTTTTGATATCGTACATGATGTACGCATACTCTGCACCAGTGTCAGGGTTTAAAGCTTTTTGCCAAGCATAAACGAAGTCGTTAGCAGTAACTGCATCTCCGTTTGACCATTTAGCATCACGGATTTTGAACGTGTATGTCTTTCCATCTTCACTGATTTGTGGTTCTTCTGCAGCCATACCAAGTACAGCCTCATCATTTTCACCTAAACGGTAAAGACCTTCAAATACGTTGTTCATGACTTTGAATGATACAGAGTCAGTTGCTAGAGTAGAGTCCATTGATGGGATCTCAGAACCCTCAATTAAGTTAAGTACCTGTTCTCTTTGTTCAGCGGACTCGCCGCCTTCGCCAGATGCTCCTTCATTGCCCTCAGTTTTCTTGTCGCCGCCACAAGCAGCCAAGAAAGTACTTAGAGCCAGAAGAAGAACTAGCAAGAATGAAAACTTTTTCTTCATCTTGAAATTGACCTCCTCGTAAATCTCATATTTATTTATCTTCTAATTTTCAGAAGATTTGTTACTTATTATACATGATAGAGAAATTATTGCAATATGAATTTAACAGTTTTTTTGCAAAATTATCAGATTAGTAGGTATATTGACGACAAAACGTTGGTATCAATGGGTTTTAGTTAAACATTTTAGAGAGTTTGTCCCATTACAATTGTTACAAATGTAAATTCCCGAGCATGTAATATATTGTTATTATGGGTGTCAGGTAACAATCATTGGCTCTATTTCTGTTATAAATATAAATACACAAGACTAAATATAAAAAATAGAATACATACTTTATTCCATTCATATTTTTATGATTTTACTGATGTTTTAATTGAGTTCCTAATGCGGATTTATGTTATCCCTTCCCATACAATGCATGATGGCTTGAATATATATGAATGATTGAATTCTTCTAAGGGCTTCATGTATACTTTTGATAAAAACATTTTAAGGAGAACTATGAAACGATTAAATTTTTTCTACCTACTTACCCTGCTGTTCTTCATCATCGCCATCGTCACTGCTATATTTCAGGGAAAAAACATGCTTCTCTCTATTATAGATAGCTTGTTTGTTATCGGAATAACGTATGTTGCCGCAGGTTCCCTCCTATATATATTTCAAAAAGGATTTTTCAATGGCATCGTGTATGCCCTTAAGAGATTCCGAAACAGCACGAAACAAGGAAAGTACATTTCCCAGTTTGACGATCTGGACGATACGAAGGATGCCCATGAGGAATACGGAGTCAAGCGATCTTTTTCCATTACCAGGTCAGTTCTGATCATCGGCTCCATCACCCTGTTTCTTTCTATCGCTTTGTCCTATCTGTTGTACACTTGAATTACCATATTATTTTTCATATAATAAAAATATATTATAAATGATAGTAAAGAGCGTAGATGAAGAGTAGTACTTTTCCATATGATTTATAGAGAGCTTGTGGCTGGTGGAAACAAGCATTCATTGGAAAGGGAATGGACTTCTGAGCTTTATTTGTGAAATGGAGTAGCATATAACGGATTAACCTCACGTTAAAGAGGTTCCATGCCCGTCATGGACTAAGCTGACTCATCTGAGTACTTAGGGTGGCACCGCGGAAATCATCCCATTCGTCCCTATCTTCAATAGGACGGGTGGGTTTTTATTTTGTGAAAAACAGGAGGAAAAAAGATGAAAACAATATTTAGCGGCATTCAACCGAGCGGTACGATTACACTTGGGAACTACATCGGGGCCATGAAGCAATTCACTGAGCTTCAGGAAGAATACAATTGTTATTTCTGTGTAGTGGATCAGCATGCAATCACGGTAGCGCAGGATAAAATGGAGCTTCGCAAAAACATCCGCAGCCTTGCTGCACTCTACATTGCGTGTGGTATCGACCCTGAGAAATCAACCTTATTCATTCAATCAGAGGTTCCGGCTCATACACAGGCAGGATGGATTCTGCAATGTGTGACGTATATTGGTGAACTAGAAAGAATGACGCAATTCAAAGATAAATCACATGGGAAAGAAGCCGTTTCTGCAGGCTTGTTAACTTACCCACCATTAATGGCAGCCGATATTCTTCTATATGGAACAGATTTAGTACCTGTGGGAGAAGATCAGAAACAGCATTTGGAATTAACGAGAAATCTCGCAGAGCGCTTCAATAATAAATACAACAACATCTTTACGGTTCCTGAAGTCCGGATTCCTAAAGTGGGCGCCCGTGTCATGTCCCTTCAGGATCCTCTGAAGAAAATGAGTAAGTCCGATCTTAACCAGAAATCATTTATTACACTCCTCGACGATCCGAAACAGATTGAAAAGAAAATCAAAAGTGCTGTGACGGATTCAGAAGGAGTCGTTAAATACGATAAAGAAAACAAACCAGGAGTATCAAATCTCCTTTCCATCTATTCGATTCTTGAAGGCAGTTCAATAGAAGAACTTGAACAAAAGTATGAAGGTAAGGGCTACGGAGACTTTAAAGGTGACTTAGCTCAAGTGGTCGTTAATGCCATTAAGCCTGTGCAGGACCGCTATTATGAATTGATTGACTCTGAAGAGCTGGATGATATCCTGGATCGCGGGGCAGAAAAAGCTAATTTTACCGCAAACAAAATGCTGAAGAAGATGGAAAAGGCCATGGGACTCGGGCGTAAAGAGAGAAAGAGAAAATAGCATTGTAGCTCAGAGCTTGGAGTGTGAGGCTCTGGGCTTTTTTATTGGGATCGATCTTCATCGCCTCCCCCTCTATTCCTAAACAAAAAACCCCAAGCCCATCACAGACTTGAGGTATTCATCCACCTATCAATTTACCTTAGGACGATTTTCCACTTCCCATAACTTTTCAAAGAAGGGTTGTCCTTTAATTAAGTTCTCGCAGAGGGTCAGGTGCTTATCCGACCAGCCAAACTGCGTTTCTTCGTATAACATTTGCCAAATTTCTTCAAAGTCCAATTCCTGGATGGTACGGTATCGCTGCGGAGCCCATTCTGTGTACCAGTAGCGGATTTCCGCCGTGTTGTTTGAGCTGTGGAGCTGGTCCAGGGCCATAAACAATAGTTGTTTTAACTGTCTTTCTTTTCTTGTCAGTCCACTCATCATATAAGGACTTGGTGAAAGAATATGATAGGAATCCTCTCTCTTAGCCTCAGGCTGAATCGCATATTGCATTGTTTCATGACTTTCCACCATTTCATAGACGAGCTGTTCCTGTCTTGGGATCAGCCTGCTTTTTCTGATTGGAACGGTATACCCAATCGTATCCACTGCAAGTATTCCTGTCCCATCTGTGACTATGAAGCAGTAATCCAGTTGAATTCGTTCATGGTTTTTTCGTAAGTAAGCTTTTTGATAGACATTATTAAGCAGTTGTTGAGGTAACTCTGATAAATCATTCTCGATGTAATGAAATAGAACAGTGTCCACTTTAATGAGAGGAACTTGATCCAATAACTCAATAACGTCCTCTTTTCTCCATTCGTGAAAATGACAGACATTGTAGCCATTTTCTTCGCCTTCGAACCAATTTACCCATACATCATGAAGATATAACATGATTGACCCCTCGCTTTGCTACAATCTTATTTGTCAATCAGTATAGGCAAATCGGTGTAAATTTATTCCTATTCAACAAGGGTTTTATAGATAGTGATTATTTTTCCTCCGGGGGATATAGATCGAGAGTGTGATGATGAGAATCCCTAAGAGAAATAAATAGCATTCGACTCGGGTGGATACGAAAAGAATATAGTCTGAAAAAGTCATTCCGGTGGTGAGAAGATTTAAATAAATAATTAAGCTCACTCCTCCTGAAACAGCCAGTCCAAACCCGATAAACAATACAAACATTCGAAACACCATACCTTCCGCCTCTATCCTCGCATTTAGAGATTTAGCTCGTCCATTCTTACTATAGTTTATGAGGGTAAATGGAAGATATGACGAAATCAGGCTCCTATTTTCATCACCTGCCTGCTATTCAGAAAAATACCTGACTGATTTGATCACCCATCCTCCTATGGTAAGAAGGTTGATGATGCTTTTCCTACCAGGGCTATGGTAGATGCATGCTTTTTCTTCAAATAATTTTCAACCAGGTAATAACCAGCAGCATAACCCAGCATGTTGGGATACGATTTCTTACCAAGAAGTAAGTGATCGTGAAGGGGACTGCTTCTTGTTACATCCAAATTAGGCTGTATCCATTTCTCGTAATAACGTGACATTTCTTTTTCTTCATATGCTTTTGTCCAGGAAGCTGTGTATTTTTCTCCACAGTACTCTTTAACGGCATGTTCTGCCAGTCCTTCAAAAATGATTGAATCCAATAAGGTATATTGTTTGTCTTTTTTGTTTAGTAATTTCATTCTGACACAGTGATGGTATTCATGAACAAAGAGAGCTTCGTACTCTTTCGTATCTTCCTGTTCCGTTATAAAAAAGAAAATCTCGTCTTTAAAGCATACACCTGACTTTTTCATTGAGGATTGGAACATACCTCTCTTTTCCTGCACGGGAAATAAGTAAATCGGAACATTGGGACCCTTCCATTTTCGTTTATACTTTTTTTCATAAAGGGAAAAACGTTCCCATATGTTATGTTCTTTCATCTTTTCGTAAATTTCTTCGGCATGATGTGATGATTTGTACATTCCATGCCTCATAAGGTATTGATAAAAGGATTTTTGATCGTCTTTTCCGTTTATTGTATTCTTTAAAAGCTCTATAGGCTTATGAATGAAGTCTTTAAGCCATTCATCAGTAGGAGCAACGGTCACCTTCATCCCTCTTTCCTGGCTTTTTATCATGTATATGTATAGGAAAGAGAGTTCACAACAAAAAACGAGCCTGCTAACGCGTTAGCAGACTCGTTCTCATTTTAGTTGTTATATTTTTTAAAGACGATCGTAGCATTATGGCCACCGAAACCTAATGAGTTACTCATCGCCACATTCACTTCCTGTTTTCTTGCTTCGTTCGCTACATAATCAAGATCACAATCCGGATCTGGTGTTTCTATATTGATTGTTGGAGGCAACACGCTGTCTTTCATCGCGAGTACTGTGAAAATCGCTTCAATTCCTCCAGCGGCTCCCAGAAGATGACCTGTCATGGATTTCGTTGAGCTCATGGCTAATTTATATGCATGTTCCCCAAATACTTCTTTAACAGCCATCGTTTCGTATTTGTCATTGTAAGGAGTGCTTGTTCCGTGAGCATTGATGTAATCCATTTGCTCAGGAAGTACTCCACCGTCTTCCAACGCCATTTTCATTGCTCTCGCTCCACCTTCTCCAGCCGGTGCAGGAGCGGTGATATGATACGCATCTCCCGTACAACCATAGCCAACGATTTCAGCATAGATCGGTGCTCCGCGTTTCAATGCATGCTCAAGCTCTTCCAGAACCACGATACCTGCTCCTTCTCCCATGACAAATCCGTCACGGTTTGCATCGAATGGCCTTGAAGCTTTTTCAGGATCTGTATTCGTCGATAGAGCTGTGTTTGCACAGAAGCCCGCTACTGACATCTTGGTAATCGGTGCTTCTGCCCCACCTGAAACCATGACATCCGCGTCTCCACGCTGGATGACTTTAAATGCATCTCCAATCGAATTTGTCCCTGTCGCACATGCAGTGACTGTACAAGAATTAAAGCCCTTTGCTCCCAGCATGATGGAAACTTGTCCAGCAGCCATATCAGGAATGATCATGGGAACGAAGAATGGACTTACTCTGCGATACCCCCGCTTTTGGAAGGTTTCATATTGCTGTTCGAACGTTTCCATTCCACCGATACCTGAACCGACCCACACGCCGACACGGTGAGCGTTTTCGTCTGTAATGTCGAGCTTGGAATCTTTGACTGCCATTAACGATGCTGCAATCGCATAATGAGTGAAGCGATCCATTTTTCTTGCTTCTTTTCGCTCGACACCGAAATCCTCGATATTGAAATCTTTCAATTCAGCTGCCACTTTGGCCGGATAATCGTCTGCATTCAAGCGCGTTAACGGACCTACGCCCGTCTTCCCTGCTAAAATTTTTGTCCACGTTGATTCCACATCATTCCCTAACGGGGTAACACTTCCCAATCCTGTTACAACTACACGTTTCTTGTTCATTTATTCCATCTCCTTTGTCTGCAAGTTATAGAAGGGAGTTCTATTTATTTGCCCCAGCGCATAATGATTGCGCCCCAGGTTAAACCGCCGCCGAATCCTACCATGACGACTACATCGTTTTCTTTCACTCTTCCTGCTTCTAAATCTTCCACTAAAGAAACAGGGATAGAAGCTGCTGAAGTATTACCGTATTTATTTACCGTTTTAGACATCTTTTCAATCGGCAAATCCAATCGTTGTCTTGCTGCTTCCATAATACGGATGTTGGCTTGGTGAGGAATTAAGAAATCAACGTCCTCTTTGTTTAATCCCGCTTTTTCGATTACATTTATACTGGATTCACCCATTTGACGTACTGCAAACTTATATACCTCACGGCCATTCATAATCAGTTTTTCGTCTTGATATAAATGCTTTGCCCCAGATCCATCTGCCCCCAGTTCAAAGGCAAGGATCCCCTTACCGTCCGGAACCGGTCCCAGAACCGCTGCTCCTGCTGCGTCTCCAAATAGAACGGCAGTATTTCGGTCTTCCCAATCTGTGATTTTTGATAATTTTTCTACTCCCACAACAAGTACATTTCTATATGCACCATTATCTATGAATTGCTTTGCCGTAATCATACCATACATAAATCCTGCACAAGCAGCACTGATATCCATGGCAGCAGCCCTTTTTGCTCCTAATCGTTCTTGTAGCAAGCAAGCCACCGAGGGGAAAGGATAATCAGGAGTGACCGTTGCAACCAGAATTAAATCGATATCTTCTGGATTAATCTCCGCATCTGTGATTGCTTTCTTCGCAGCTTCAAAAGCCATGTCAGATGTATTTGTTTCATTATTTGCTATTCTTCTTTCTTCAATCCCTGTTCTTGTCCGAATCCATTCATCCGATGTATCCACCATTTTCTCGAGGTCTGCGTTCGTTAAAATTGTTTCAGGTAGATAACGCCCAATTCCAATAATTCCTGTATTCATACCGGCATTCCCTACTTTCTTTTTTTTTATGTTTTTTTCATATACTTAAGTTTATTATCAATTATTATGAGTTGGTACTAATTTTACCGAAGATTTCTACTTTCTGCAATTATTTTTTCTTCTCCCTTTCTTCTACGCGTTTGACTATACTCGTACAACCCATCTTTTCATAGGTTACATAGTAGGTAGAGGAGGTGAGAATATGTCTGAAGAAAAGAAGCTGCATCCATTTGATAGGATGATGTACGGAGGAAAGACCCTAAAAAAAGAAGCCGCTCCTGCCCAGGAAAAGCATGAAGGAAAAAATGAAGGAGGCTCATTACTCGATGGAGTTCATTCCATAATGAACTCCATCGATGACTTGAAACCACTCTATAAGAAAATCAGTCCATTATTAAAGCAATGGAATATAAAATAAATAAAAACGGTTCATTGAATTTTTCAATGAACCGCTTTACTGTACACTTATTCTTTATGTAAGGCATCCTGTTTGCCTAATTCATAGGCTTCACTCATGACTTGTGTGAATAGCGTCATGAATGGTTGCAGCATTTCGGGGGAGAACTCAACACCCGCTTGATCCAGTTGCTCTTTTGCTTGTGGGAAGTACTTCATGGCAATCTGCATGAATTCCATCGTTTTGTCTTGATTCATTGCTTCGATTCCTTTCCGTTTGGCAATTTGCCTGTTTCGATGTAGGCTTTAACATGTTGCTTCATCTCATCTTGAAAATCTTTTGGAATGACAGGACTATATTTACCCATGGAAATGGCTCCGTCTTCAAAATCAAATTCGAGGTTTCCAGAATCGAGTTCGTCATTCGCGAATCTTTCCGCCACTATACTATACAGCTTATCTGCATGCTGCACAGTACTCGTTAAAACCGTGGATTCCCCTAAATCAGATTGATCCGAGACATAGCCAATGGCATAGAGACCCTTTTCCTTCAGCTTTTCGATTACAGCTACATTATAGCCGTCGCCTGCAGGATATACAACATCGACACGGTGATTCATTAATCCCTTCAGCTTTTCAAAGGCAATATCTTGATCACTCCAGTGATTGGTGTACTCGACAATGAGCTCCGTTTCGCTATTTTGGTACTTCACTCCATCTATAAATCCTTGAACCTCGGGCTGCCATTCAAAAGCAGCAATCACCCCGACTTTATTCGTATTGGATTGATAGGCTGCTGTCATGCCTCCGAAGAAGCCCATAGCATAGCCCTTAAACTGTAGACTTGTTGTATTCTCTTCTGTGGCATCGCCATTAAAGCTTACAAAATGCATGTTGGGATAATCACCGGAAAGGGTGTTAAATATCCCGGAATATTCACTTCCGTGGCCAAACACTAAGGTAACTTCATCATCATTATACTCTTTTACCGCTTGTTTAATTGATGTATCATTCTTTATACTCTCTTTATAGAAAACGTCTGCATTGTAATCGGATTGAATTTTCAATAATCCTTTGTAACCTTTTGTTCCCCATACCCCATCGCTTACGGTTTCCGGAACCAGTAAACCAACTTTTTCTATTTCAGCGCTGTCTCCTGTTGAACAACCACTTATTCCAATAAGGAATACCATCATGAAAATGGTGTAAAATTTCTTACTCATGTGCAGCAACTCCTTTAAAGCCCGTGCAGCATCTATAAAAAGAATCAATAGAAAATTATTACATCATATTTATTTTACCCTCATCCCTATCCACAAGGAAAGAAAAAGTTTTCTTATTCCTGAATTTCATGCAAATGAATGCCTCTTAATTGTTCTTTGATAATCGATTCATGAGACTTGGACGGCTTGACAATTAGCTCTTTACCATTTCGTTCAGCATCCATTCTGACGGGAGAAATAGACTTCTTCGTTACGTACGATAATGCTTCACTCCAGCTTTGATTTGAGAGTGCTTTCATCTTATATATTTCTTCTGTATTGGATGAATGCTTTATGATAGTTCGGGCAGCGTCCTTTACATAGATCGCTCCACTTGGATCATCAATGTATGGTGAGTCACCCTCTTCTCCATTTAAAAGTTGTGCGAACAGAAATTCTGTCGGCTGGTGAATTCCGTACAGGGTAGGAAGGTAGAATACGGTTCCTTCATGGCATTTTTGATCTCTGTCCAGATTGGAATAAATCCGAATGATTGAGAGGGGTTGTTCAATTTTTGACAACAGCCCTTCTACTTCTGACAAGTAACTTCCTTTATTCTCTCTCACCTGGTCATAGTATGGAAGGAACACGCTGCATCCTGAGTGTATTTCCTTATCCCAGTCTTCATAAGGAACATATTGAATGTTTGAGTTCCTTCCAATTCCTAACCACTTATCCTCTGTTTCTTTGTTTTCATCAACTGCCGTTACGGTCCATCCATTCTCAAGAAGCGCATCACAAAGCTCAAATCCCAAAAACTGTTGAGCGGCAAAAACGAATGCATGATTCAAGTCAATCACTCCAATGTGTTTGTTATAACTCTTTCTCATGTAAAGAAAAATATGAAGCAAACTTCCTTCCCAGAGAAGCACGTTTTTCAGGGAGTACAAAGAATAAATCGGTTGATGTACCTTTTTCTAAACGCTCCGTATATATATCTTTTATGAGAGTAAATTGATTTTTATAACGATTAAGAGTTGTTGATTGAACAATGTAAAGGGGAATCGAGATGTTTTTAAATACTTCGTAGTCCTTCGATTGTTGAGAGATGAAGGATTCGCACTCCTCCTCTTTCAATCGAAACGTGTGTGCGAGTTCTTTTATTACCTTTTTATAAAAGAATTTCTGTTCCTTCTCTTGTTCGAGATGATCATATAAAGACACGCAAGGCGCAAGCATAACAGCACTTCTAATATCCTGCTCCATTTTCGGATAGAGGTTTTTCAGTACCAAAGCCCCCATTCCTTCGGCCAATATATGAATCTTTCCATTAATGATTTCATTTCGTTTTACATGCTGATAAAGTCGTTTGGCTAACTGCACGGCTTGATTGCTACCCCAATTCGCTCCGTAAAGATTACTATAATACACAATGTATCCTTTGGCGGTGAGTTCTTGAATCCACTTGTAACGTGCCTCATGTTGAACCCAAAAGCTGCTCTTATCGTCTACATAGTGATGGGAATCTCCTATTACCATTACAGCGAATCCATTTGGGCGTTCAGGATAATGAATCATGCACCACTCTTGCTCTAATTGAAACAATCGCTGATACATTAGAATTTCTCCTTTTACATAGTAAGTCATTATAGTTTATGTAAGGAGACAACAATGGTAAGGGAGATAGCCCAAAGAACCCCTGATATTTGCAAATTTAGTCAAAAAACAGATTATCCCAAAAAGATTTCTACTGTAAAATGATAAGGGTTACATTTCACAGATTAGTCATTTATTAATTCATGAAGCTGTGGTAAGATAAAAAAGATTGAAATGGGTTAGAACACTCTAATAATGTATTAGTTGATTACATAGGAATGAGGTGACTTGACGTGAGATTTTTCTGGATGTTTTTCTGGGCATTTGCTCTGACTGAAATGTTAACTTACGTTGTAAGTTCAATGAATGGAACTGCTTTTCACTTTGAAACAGGATTAATTATTTCGGTTTGTGTAACGATATTAGTATTCCTTATCACGCTTGTTATACCAAACGAGCCAGTAGAAAAGCACTAAAAAAAGCAGCCAAATCCGGCTGCTTTTTTTATTTATCCTTAATGATTGATAAACCATTCTCTCCTCTGTCGATGGTGATGGCTTGGTTTGATCTGATGTTTCCTGCTATCAGTTCTCTTGCCAGTTTGGTTTCGATTTCTCTCTGCAAGTACCTTTTTAAAGGGCGGGCACCATAAACCGGATCAAAGGCTTCCTGTGCTATAAATTCTTTTGCACTTTCCGTTAATGACACTGATATATGCTGTTCTTCCACTCGGTTTTGCAAGTCCTCTACCAGCTTACCGATGATCCCTTTTATATTCTCAATGCTCAATGGCTTAAAGAGAATAATGTCGTCGACCCGGTTAAGGAACTCCGGTCTGAAAGAGGAACGAAGCTGACTCATGACCAGGTTTTTTGTTTCTATATCAATTTCCTCTTCCCCCTTATTCCGTTCAAGAAGATGAGAGGATCCGATGTTAGAGGTCATGATAATCACCGTATTCTTACAATCAACAGTCCTTCCTTGAGAATCGGTTATCCTCCCATCATCGAGCATTTGCAGAAGAATATTGAATACTTCTGGATGAGCTTTCTCAATTTCATCAAGCAGGATGACCGAATACGGTTTGCGTCTGATCGCTTCTGTCAGCTGACCGCCTTCTTCATAACCAACATAGCCTGGAGGTGCACCAATCAAGCGTGAAACCGCATGCTTCTCCATATATTCAGACATATCAATCCGAATGATCTGTTCCTCACTATCAAATAATGTGTGAGCAAGTGTCTTCGCAAGTTCTGTCTTTCCTACTCCCGTAGGACCTAAGAAAATGAATGAACCTATCGGACGGTTCGGATCTTTAATACCTGCCCTCGCACGAATAACGGCGTCACTGACTAATTGAACAGCTTCATCCTGCCCGATCACCCGTTCATGCAGAATGCGATCAAGTTTTAACAGCTTCTCTCGTTCACCTTCTACAAGCTTCATGACCGGTATCCCTGTCCATCTTGCTACAATATTTGCCACTTCTTCCTCCGTCACTTCTTCACGCAGCAAGCGTCCTTCCTGCTCTTTCATCATCTCCTGCTCAAGAGCAACGAGTTCTTTTTCCATAGCGGGAATCCTGCCGTGACGAAGCTCTGCAGCTTTATTCAGATCATAATCACTTTCTGCTTCTTCCAATAACCGCATGAGCTTCTCCAGTTCTTCCCGCTTCTCCTGTACGATCCCGATGCTTTCTTTCTCCTGCTGCCATTTTAACTTCATCGTATTCGCTTTTTCCTTCAGATTACTTAAATCTTCACGGATTCCATCCAGACGTTCTAGACTGGCAGGATCCTTTTCCTTATTTAAAGCAGCCTCTTCAATTTCTAGCTGCATCACTTTACGCGTCACTTCATCCAGTTCTGATGGCATCGAGTCAATTTCCGTCCGGATCATCGCACATGCCTCGTCGATTAAGTCTATTGCTTTGTCCGGCAAGAAACGGTCGGATATATAGCGATCGGAAAGCTTTGAAGCTGCCACAATGGCCCCGTCATGAATATTTACTCCATGATGAATTTCAAATCGTTCCTTTAAGCCTCTTAGAATAGATATCGTATCTTCCACATTGGGTTCCTGAACGAGTACCTGTTGAAAACGTCTTTCCAAAGCGGGATCCTTTTCAATGTACTTACGATATTCATTGAGAGTGGTAGCACCTATACAATGAAGTTCTCCCCTCGCAAGCATCGGCTTTAGGATATTCCCCGCATCCATCGCTCCTTCCGTTTTCCCTGCTCCCACAATCGTATGGAGCTCATCAATGAATAGAAGGATGCGTCCCTCACTCTTTTTCACTTCCTGCAAGACAGCCTTTAAGCGTTCCTCAAACTCACCCCTGAACTTGGCACCTGCAACCAGAGAGCTCATATCCAATTCGAAGATGGTCTTATCCTTCAAGCCTTCCGGGACATCTTTTCTGACAATCCGCTGTGCAAGTCCTTCAACGATGGCCGTCTTACCGACTCCAGGCTCTCCTATAAGGACAGGATTATTTTTCGTTTTACGGGAAAGGATACGTATCACGTGGCGGATTTCACTGTCCCTGCCTATGACTGGATCTAGTCTCCCCGACTTTACCTCCGCAACGAGATCCCTTCCATACCTTTTCAATGCCTCATATTTCACTTCAGGATTCTGTGAAGTCACCTTGCTCCCTCCTCTGATCGTCGCAATAATCTCCTTTAATTCCTTTTCTGTTCCATTATGTTTTGTTAAGTATAGCGTAATCGGGTGGTTCTTTTGATTGAATAACCCAAGGGCAAGATGTTCGATCGAGATATAGTCATCTTCCCATTTAGACTTTAATGAATCACTATCTTGCATAAGCTGATGGATATCCCTTGCGAAAAATTGGCCATACTGCAGACCATCTCCCTCTACAGAAGGGATACCGTTTAACTTGTCATCAATCCATTTCTTTAAGTCCTCTGCATCTACCCCTGCACGTCCATAGATCGTTCGGAGAAAACTGTCTTCTGAACTGAGGAGTGATTTCCACAAATGAAGAAGGGTGATATCTGTATGTAGTCTTTCTTTTGCGGTCTCTCCCGCCAAAACCAATCCTTCTTGAATGCTGTGAGTCATATTATCAAAATTCATTATGCTACACCTCGTATTTTGACCTTTATTGACCTTTTCATCTATTATATATCTTTCGGTGGAAAAAAGGAAAAGAAAAAGGAACAAGGAGTGCCTCGCCTCCTTAGACGTCACCATCCTTGCTAAGGTGAGCTTTCGACACGGCATCCTTGTTCCTTTATGGGGTTAAGGTTTTCTCATATACGTCCATAGACGATTATGATTGGAGTTTTCAGGAAATCGGTCCCCCGCATTCAATCGTAGTTTTTGCGGATTTTTCACCATACTTCCAGTTTCGCCAATTTCGATATATTCTCCATTATTAGGTGCTTTTTCTCCAGATTTGAACTGTCGTGACTGGCCCATTCTTACCCCTCCTTTTCGAAGCGATGCTTCCTTACTATTTTTCTACAAGGCCGGGCATTCATGCATGCCAGATGAAGGATATCAGAATCCTTTATATGATAAACAAGTTACGGTTCGGTTAACATTTGGAAAAAGTCTTTACAGTCTTTCCCTTTATGGTGTTAAATTAAAAACTGTGGAGAAAAAAAGCTTGGAGGAAACACAATGGATTTTTATCTGATTATGAAATACTTATTTTTAGGGGTTTTTCAAGGGTTTACTGAACCAATCCCGATTTCATCCAGTGGGCATTTACTATTAGCCCAGCATTTCCTTGGAATCAAGGATGCTACCCTGACATTCGAAATTCTGGTTAATACGGCATCATTAGTGGCTGTACTCATTATTTACCGTGAAGATATCATGCGACTGATCGTAAATGGCTTAGGCTATTTCAAACATAAAACACCTGAAACGAAACGTGATTTTCATTTCATTGTTTATTTATTGATTGGTACGATCCCTGCCGGGGTGATTGGTGTATTATTCGGTGACGTGATCGAGGAACATTTAACATCTGTTATCACAGTAGGAATTACACTTATTATTACAGGCATTGCCCTATGGTTAATACGTAACCTTCGAGGAAGAAAAAATGATGGCGACTTAAATGTGAAAGACGCTATCATCATCGGTCTTGCTCAGGCAGTAGCCCTTATTCCTGGAATCAGTCGCTCCGGTGCAACCATTGTGGCGGCAATGGCTAGTGGAATGAAGGCTGAAACAGCATTACGTTTCTCTTTCCTCCTCTATATTCCTGTAAGTGTAGGGGTGATGGTATTCGGAATAAGTGATCTTATAGAGGATCCAAACCTTGCTTCCATGGCCGTACCTTACTTAGTCGCGTTCATTGGGTCACTTATTGCTTCATACTTCTCATTAAAGTGGTTCATGAATATTATGGCTAAAGGAAACTTGAAATATTTCGCCATTTACTGTGCAGTTGTCGGAGCTGCTGTATTAATTTTCGCTTAAATCCCTTCTATCTGTCTGTCTCCTTTGGTAAGCTTTAAGTATAAGACATTAAGACAGAAATGATGTGATCTCATGAGTGAAAATCTAGAAGTTCCTTTCGAGATTAAACAATTGTTTTTCGAGAAGAAAACGTTGAAAACCGTTAAAAAGGGAACTTTCCTGTTTCAAGAAGGGAAACCTGCTCACGAGTTATACTTAATCAAAAGCGGTCGGGTTCAGATCAGCAAAGTGATTCCTGATGGCCGGGAGTTGTCTTTACGCATCTGTTCAAGTGACGATGTGATCGGTGAGTTAACGTTATTTACGAAAGAAGCTTACTATATGCTCAGTGCAAAGATTCTTGAGAATACGGAGACTTATGTACTACCCAAAGAAGTCTTTGAAGAAAAGCTATCTAGTAATAACGACTTGACCATCCAATGGCTGAAATGGATTCAAATCCAAAATCAGCAAAATCAAACGAAGTTTCGGGATCTTGTTCTTCATGGAAAAAAAGGTGCACTCTACTCAACACTGATCCGTATGTCCAATAGCTATGGAAAGACCGTTGAAAATGGCATACTGATTGATTTTCCTTTAACCAATCAGGAGCTGGCCAATTTCTGTGGTTCCTCAAGGGAAGTTGTGAATCGGTTGTTGAGTGAATTAAAGAAAGACAATGTCCTTGTGTCGGAAAAAGGATATATCACGATTCTTGATTTGAACTATCTTAAAAATGAAATCGATTGTGAGAACTGTCCGGTTTCGATTTGTAGGATTGATTAATGAAAAAGCTGGGAATGCAGTATTGATACTGTGTTTTCGGCTTTTTATTTTGAGGGGTTTTGTGGGTCGGTGGTTTGGAGTTTGAGTTGTGTCGGGAACAAGGATTTTTATTTTATCGACCGTTATTAGGATTTATCGACTTTTATTTGATTTTATCGACCGTTATTCAAATTTATCAACCGTTATTTCATTTTATCAACCGTATTTTCAATATACCGACCGTTCTCCAAAAAACGACAAATTTTGCCTTCGATTTTCTACTTTCCTATACGAACGGATATCCCTACTCTCACAAAAAAACCCCATAAGGCAAAGTACGCCTTTTGGGGTTTTCCTATTGTGCTTGTCGGGCCTGACCAGTCGGCTCCGCTTTTCTACTTGTCCAGCTCCGGCGGCTAGTCCCTCGAGGTCATAAGTCAAGCCTGCCAAAAAGGCAAAGAACGCCTTTCCGGCAGGCTCGTCTTATGCTTGTCGGGTCTGACCAAGCCGCCTCCGCTTTTCGTATTACCTGATTCCCAATGCAATCTTCGCATAGCGGGACATGTTGTCTTTGCTCCATGGCGGATTCCAGACGATGTCTACTTCTGTTTCCTTCACTTCTGGGATGTCACTTAGGGCTGTTTTCACTTGCTCGACAATGGTACCAGCCAGCGGGCATCCCATTGAGGTTAGTGTCATAGTGACCGTTGCTTTACCTTCTTCATCCAGATCCACGTCATATACCAGACCTAAATTGACAATGTCTATTCCTAATTCAGGGTCAACCACCTGTTCCAGTGCGCCCATCAAATTATCTTTAAGATCTTGATCCATGCTAACACTCCTTTGCTCTCTATACTTGTTCATATCTATATTCACTACTCATCTTAACAAAAGAACGTTTATAAAACAAAAAGTTAGGCCGATAGGTGTTTCTCGAACCACTCCACAAGCTTTAACACGCCTTCTCTCGTTACTTTATGATCGGCTTTATCATCTTCTATAAATAACAGGTTATCTTCCTGGGATTCATAGTATGGCAGTAAACTCTGGTAGAATTCATGTGTGAGGTTGAAAGGAACGACTTTGTCCCTTTTTCCGTGCCAGAACATCAATGGTCTGCCGCTGAGTTTTTCAGGCTGAAGACTTAAGTCATAATGAGCCAGTTCACTTAACATGTTATCTATTTCTTCTTCGCTGAATGGAAGTTCATATCCTAATGATTCAACTTGGGACAACTGGGCTTGAGCAAACTTCACATATGTAGGGTTCCCCATAAGCGAGACGGCAGAAGAGATCCAATCATATTGAGTCAATGCTCCAAGGGTGACGATACCACCCATTGAAGTCCCTGCAACTCCGACACCATTATGGTTAAGCAATCCTTTTGCTTCAAAATGACCTTTAATAATCGATAATTCATGAATCGTGTTTAAAACGATTTTCCAGAATACTTGTCCTAATTGATGCTCTGATTTACCTGTCGACCGTTCTCCATGCTCTAAACAATCGGGAAGAATCACTCTAAATCCTTTTTCCACAAGATAGTAGGCGTAATGTAAATTATGCTCCTTTGCACTTGTAAACCCGTGGATGAAAAAGCAAACCGGCACTTGCTTATTTGCATCTTCTTCCTTTACAAGGTGCAGGAACGGAATGGTTTGAATGGTTGATTTATCAACTAAGATCATGTGTGGTCTCTCCCTCCTGAATGCATTTCACTTTACTATGATATCCTAGATTTGGTAGTATGTATAATATTTAAATCGTAAGCGTTTGTAAACATTTTCTAAATGATATGAAGTTGCGGTGGACAACTTTCAATATTTAGCGCTAGAATTGCCTTAATACCAATAAGATTGGGGATTTGTATTCATGAACGCACAAGAAAAACATCTGATTGTTCTGGATTTAGACGGAACACTATTAACGGATGAGAAGAAAATCTCATCAAAGACTCACGATATATTAAAGAAAGCACGCATGAAAGGGCATGAAGTGATGATTGCCACAGGCAGACCTTATCGTGCGAGTGAATTGTATTATCAACAATTAAAGCTAACGACTCCGATAGTGAATTTCAACGGTGCATTCGTGCATCACCCTATGGATGATTCATGGGGATTGTATCACGAGCCGATGGATTTAAAGGTGGCGAAACAAATTATTGATGCATGTGACGATTTTAAATTCCGCAACATTGTTGCCGAAGTGATGGATGATGTGTATCTGCACTACCATGATGAAAAGATCATAGATGTATTCATGATGGGCAATCCTGCTATTTCAACTGGCGACATCCGAAATGTACTTTCTGATCATCCTACTTCCATGCTCATTCACGCTGAAGAAAAAGATGTTCCAGAGATTCGTGCACACCTGGATGATGTTCATGCAGAATTGATCGACCATCGCCGCTGGGCCGCACCCTGGCACATCATCGAAATCGTTAAATCAGGATTGAATAAAGCTGTCGGAATTGAACGAGTTGCTTCATCTTTACATATTCCGCAAGAACGGATCATTGCATTCGGAGATGAAGATAATGATCTTGAAATGCTTGAATATGCCGGCACTGGAGTCGCCATGGGGAATGCCATTGATCCCCTTAAAGATATTGCCAATGAATTGACACTTTCGAATGAAGAAGACGGGATCGGACGCTACCTGCAAAAACGTTTTGATCTCTAAACCAGAACGTTTTTGGAAGCTGTGGGTATATCTTCTTACTGTATTCCACAACCACTTGAGCCATACTAAAATGGAGCGCATCATGCGTTCCAACTTGCAAAAGGGGTGGTAGTGATGGGTAGAAATAAATCTAAACGATTTGTACAACAAGGTAAAATCGCTGTAACAAAACATGATGAACGTATTCCGTACCATCTGACGTATGCTGAAGCAGAGGCTAAAAAGCTTGCTTCACATGGCGAAGGGCCAGGGGGAATGGAATAATGAGTAATCCATTATTCCAACATGCCCGTAACGCGGTTCATTCTGCCCAACAAGCATGCAGTACGGGAGAAAACGCTCAAATGTCCATTGATAAAGCGAAAAACGCGTTGTCATCTGCTTACGCTAACTCAAATGTCGAAGAACAAAAGCAGCTTCATGCTCTTCAAGAGGAGTTAAACCGCCTGTCATAAAGAAAAAAACAAGGGTTGTCCAAATTGGACAACCCTTGTTTTTTCACGGAATGGAGATGACATATCTGTGAAGAATCTTCCCATCGCCTTTATCCCGCTCATAAAGACTTATAAAGGCCTTCTCAACATTACCTGATAGCTCCGGAAGTATGATGGAAAAATCAGTCCAGTTTGGCGCTTCTTTATTAACTTTGAATAAGGTTTCTTTCAGGAGCACTCTATGTCCGTCCTCCATCGAATAATAAAAGCCGCCATCTGATACCCGGGCTAGCCCTGTGATGGTAAAGCGTCCTTTCACCTCCCGTACCGTTACTCCTCTAAAGGACGGGTTTTCTTCCGGAACTAAGAATGAATCTGCAGCTCGCAAAGGATGATCAAATCCACTCATATCCTCTCCCATCAGCTGTGCTTCAATCGTATAATGCCCTTGTGGGACACGCTTTCCTTCCTGCTTGTAATCCCATGTTTCTTTCCAACTCTTCTTTTCACCTTTTTTCAACGTAAGGGTCTGAAACGCCTGGAGGAATGATTTCCCCTGACTGTACCGATAGACCACTTGGCCCACTTTGTTTTTGATTGTAAAGTCAAACATCTGACTCGTACGAAAGGTGATCTTTTTATCCCCTTCACTATTATTATAAAGAACGAGCCTGATCTGAGTTCCTTCTTCTCCCGGAAAAGATTTCACAGAAAAGATCAGAGGTACCTTCTCGGCTTTCATCGGAGAAGGTACACTAAAGAGCATGAAAGAACTGATAACTATATAAACAAATGCCTTCAAGGTGATACCCCTTTCTATTCAAGTTCACCTCTAGTATTTGTCAATTTAAAGAATCTAATCTTTTCTAAAAAATCCGAATATCCCAGTCGTTTGCACGATATTTGTGAATGCGTTGGGATCTACATCTTTAATGGTATGTTCAAGCT
Organism: Rossellomorea sp. NRS-1567; assembly: GCF_050467885.1. NCBI lineage: Bacteria > Bacillati > Bacillota > Bacilli > Caryophanales > Bacillaceae > Rossellomorea > Rossellomorea sp. NRS-1567. The sequence goes on from NZ_JBITPL010000002.1 coordinate 239,149, forward strand.
CGTAAAGTTCATAGCGCGAAATAACAATGATCAACATTTCCTTATCTTCACCGGAAAAAGCCCCTTTAGCAGGCAGAGTCGTGATTCCCCTGACAAGCTTTGAATGGATGGCTTCTCTTAATTCATTGGATTTCTTTGTCACAATCATCGCTGTGAGTTTTTCATGGCGTGTATGAATGGAATCGATGACACGGGTTGAAGCATACAACGTTACTAACGTATACAATGCTTTTTCCCACCCATAAAGAAATCCTGCAGAAGTAATGATACCCGCATTCATCAGGAAGAAATAGGACCCGACAGGCTTATCTTTCATTCGGGAAAGAATCATGGCAATAATGTCCATGCCTCCCGTAGATGCACCCCATTTTAACGTGATTCCGACTCCCACAGCGGCAATGACCCCGCCAAACACGGCGTTTAGAAGGATATCAGGCGATAATTTAATCACAGGAATCACTTCAAGGAATAAGGACGTCAGAAATACAGAAATGAAGCTATACACTGTAAAGGAGCGACCAACTTTAAGCCACCCCAGAATCGTCACAGGAATATTTAAAATAAATAATAAAATACCTGTTGAAATATTGAATGGTGCAAATTCTTTTAACACACTGGACAATAGCTGAGCCAATCCTGTAAAACCACTTGCATAAACATTTGCCGGTATCAGGAAAAAATTCATCGCAATGGCCCCCAGCACTGCCCCTATTAACACTACGAAAAACTTCTTCGCTTCTAACTGAACATGATCTCTCGACATTGACGAACCTCCCACATCTAGTTGTTATTTTCTATGTTCCACAATTCATCTTAACTAAACTCCTCCTGATATTCACCCTTTAAGAAGATAATGATACTTTTTACCTTGAAATCATACTCTATGGATTGTTATTTGAATGAAATATAGCTAGACTAAAGTTATATAGAATAACCAAAGGATGATTAGGATGACAGTAAAATTATTTGCTGATAGTGCGAGCGACCTTCCTGCTGCATATTTCAACGAACACAACATAGAACTGCTGCCACTGAAAGTACATATTGATGGTCGGGACTACGAGGACCTGGTCACCATCGAGCCGAAAACCGTATTCAACAAAATTAGGGAAGGCCATATGCCAAAGACGTCTCAAGTATCACCGGACCTTTTCATGAAGAAGTTCACAGAGCTTGCAGAATCGAATCAATCCGGTATCTACATTGCCTTTTCCTCACAATTGTCAGGGACGTACCAAACTGCTGTGATGATCCGCGATCAGGTGAAAGAGGAACACCCCGCTCTTGATTTGACCATCATTGATTCAAAGTGCGCTTCACTGGGCTACGGATTGGTTGTAATGAAGGCTGCTGAACTGCTTCAGAACGGTGGGAGTAAAGAAGAGATTATCGAAGCCTCCCGTTTCCACTCAGAGCATATGGAACACCTATTCACCGTAGAAGACCTTGAATATCTGGCTAAAGGCGGAAGAGTATCAAAAGCATCAGCTTTTCTTGGCGGATTGCTTAACATCAAGCCTCTCCTTCATGTTGAAGATGGAAAGCTTGTCCCGATTGAAAAGTTGCGTGGGAAAAAGAAACTTCTCAAACGAATTCTCGACTTGATGGAAGAACGGGGTGAAGACCTCTCCAATCAAGTGATCGCCATCAGCCACGGTGACGACGAAGAACTTGCCCTTGAAATGAAGAAGCTCATTCAGGAAAAATTCACACCGAAAGATGTATATATCAGTATTATTGGATGTGCCATAGGTTCTCATACAGGCACAGGCACTTTAGCCATATTTTTCTTAAACGAACACTCATAAACTCCCCTCTTCTTCCTCATACTAAGAGGGAGATTATACTCGAAGGGAGAATCACTATGCCACATACATCTGATAACGAAAAAAAGGCAAGAGACAACAATGCCCTGCGCCAGGAAAAGAACAAGATCAAAGAAGTGAACCGTAAAGCCGGGAAGAATCAGTATTCTAAGAAGACGGATCATTTATAAGGGATTGTCGTGGGCAGTCTCCAGCTCTTTGATACGGGAAAGTGCCAGTTCTTTATAGAGCTGGTGCTTTTTATTTTATAAAAAATCCCCCCAATGCATTCATAGAAGTTGTATGCACCATCAAAGCTTGTCTATAATGAAAAGAGATAATACTATGGAGGGGTTACATATGGCAAAAGAGAGTTCATTTGATATTGTGTCGAAAGTGGATATGTCTGAAGTGAGTAATGCGATTCAAATTGCGTTGAAGGAAGTTCAAACACGCTATGACTTTAAAGGAAGTAAGAGTGACATTAAATTAGATGGAGAGGAAATCGTTCTTGTTTCTGATGATGAATTTAAGATGAATCAGTTAAAGGATGTTCTTCTAAGCAAACTCATCAAACGTAATGTTCCTGTTAAGAACCTTGACTACAGCAAGCTTGAAGGGGCATCGGGCGGAACCGTTCGTCAGCGTGCGAAACTCGTTCAAGGAATCGATAAAGAAAATGCGAAGAAAATCAATACCATCATCAAAAACTCCGGCGTAAAAGTGAAGAGTCAGGTGCAGGATGATCAAGTACGGGTCACTGGAAAAAGCAAGGATGATCTTCAAAAAATCATCGCTGCGATCCGTGAGGCAGATCTTTCTATCGATGTGCAGTACGTAAACTTCCGTTAATCCGGTTTTTCAAAGAAGTCTAATGGGTACAATATATCCATTAGACTTCTTTCATTTAGGAGGAAAAACATGAAGAAAAAAGTCATCATTATTGGGGCGGTCGGCGGCGGTGCCACCACTGCATCACAAATTAGAAAACTGGATAGTGAAATAGAGATCATTCTTCTTGAAAAGACATCCTACCTTTCATACGGGGCATGCGGAATGCCTTATTACTTAGGTGAAGTCATTAAAGACCGTGAAAGCTTGTTTGCAGCCACACCTGAAAAATTACATACGAAAAAGAACATCGATGTCCGTATGCATCATGAAGCGTTGAAAATTGATCGTGATAAAAAATCTTTACTTGTGAGAGATCATGACAAAAACCAGGATTACGAAGAAGCATATGATTACCTCGTGCTCGCAACAGGGGCTTCCCCCTTTATCCCTGACATCCCGGGACTTGAAAAAATCCCGGCTTTCCATCTCAGAACCGTTGAAGACATGGACAGGATCAAGCAATTCCTTGAAACCTCAAAGCCAAAAGACTGTACCATTATCGGCGGCGGCTACATAGGAGTTGAAATGTCTGAGAACTTCACTCATTTAGGGATGAAAGTCAATCTGGTTGAAAGATCGGAACATGTGATCAGTGTAATCGATGAAGAGACCGCCATCAAATTACAAGAACATATAACAGAGCAAGGTGTGAATCTATACACGAAGGATGGGCTGAATGAGGTACTTCCGGAGTGTACCCTGAAACTGGACAGCGGAGAAACGTTTCAGTCTGACTTCATTCTCCTTTCAGTAGGTGTAAAGCCTAATAACCTTCTTGCTAAGGAAGCCGGGTTATCAACAGGAGAGTCAGGAGGTGTCGTCAGTAATGAGTTTATGCAAACAGACGACCCCTCCATTTATGCAGTCGGAGATGTGGTAGAGTCCTTGGATCTTATTGACGGGACCCCAAAGCAGGTTCCTCTCGCATGGCCTGCCCATCGACAAGCTTATATTATCGCAAGACACCTATCAGGAAACCCTGTACCTTTCAAAGGGATGCTGGGTACTGCTATTGCGAAGGTATTTAACCTTTCCATTGGATCTACAGGATTAGGCGAGAAGGAATTAAAAGAAAAAGGCTATTCGTATCGAACCTCGGTGCATGAAGGAAAGTCACATGCCGGCTACTATCCCGGTGCTCGTGATGTGTATGTGAGAGTCCATTTTTGTCCTGACACCGGAAAGATCTTTGGAGGAAATGTAGTGGGCGGCGAAGGGGTAGACAAGCAAATCGACGTTCTTGCCACGGCCATTTACGGAGGCCTGACCATTACCGACCTCCAGGAAATCGAAACCTGCTATGCCCCTCCCTTCTCTTCTCCTAAAGGGTTGTTGAATATGATCGGCTATAAGGGTGCCGGGTTGATGGAAAAGGAATAATAGCATGGGGGGCTTCTCTTTGGAGGAGCCTGTTTTTTTGTATGCGGATGGACTTTGAAAATGGATAAATCTGTTAAACGGCTGGATTTATTTCGATTTCGGCCGGATTCTGCTCAGAAACGGCTGGATTTTTTCCGATTTCGGCCGGATTTTCCTCAAAAACGGCTGGATTTTTCGGGAAAACGGCCGGATTACACTAAAAATCGGCTGAATTTCCTTCAATCACGGCTCAATCACACATCAAACGGCTTCGTCCCAAATCAAAATAACTGCATCACACATCAATTCGACCGTGAAATTTGATAAATCTCCCAAACCAATCGCGTTAATAATTATTTTTTTCGGGTAAACACTATCCTAAGATAACCCAAATCATCAAAGGAGTGTTTTCATTGTCATCACAACAACAAAACCAGAAGCAAACGTTCCCCCCCCAGCACCAGGATCATCAGCCTGGCACAGTGGATGAGATGAATCCCCAGCCGATTCATACGGATCAAAATTATAAAGGCAGTGGAAAGCTGGACGGTAAGGTCGCCCTGATCACTGGAGGAGACAGCGGGATTGGACGATCGGTGGCCTGGTATTATGCCAGGGAAGGTGCCCATGTTGCGATTTCTTATTTAGATGAACATGAAGATGCTAATAAAACGAAGGAATTAGTGGAAGCGGAAGGTGTAAGATGTATCCTGCTGTCAGGTGATATCGGAAGCTCGACTTTTTGTAAAGACATCGTGAACAAAACGATTTCTGAATTCGGTAAGCTTGATATCCTGGTGAATAACGCTGCCGAACAGCATCCTCAGGCAGGGCTTGCGGATATAAGTGACGAGCAGTTGGAGCGCACCTTTAAGACGAATGTATTCTCTATGTTCTACTTAACAAGAGCAGCATTGCCTCATCTTAATAAGGGTGCTTCCATTATTAACACGGCTTCTATCACAGCTTATAAAGGGAATAAGGATCTGATTGATTACTCTTCTACTAAAGGTGCCATTGTCAGTTTCACGCGGTCCCTTGCAGAAAACATTGCATCGGATGGAATCAGGGTAAATGGCGTGGCACCCGGCCCGATTTGGACTCCGCTCATTCCGTCCACTTTCAGCTCTCAAAAGGTATCTCAATTTGGAGCGAATACTCCACTTGGACGGGCTGGTCAGCCGTATGAATTAGGACCTGCATACGTATACCTGGCAAGCGTAGATTCAAGCTACGTATCAGGACAGATGATTCATATTAATGGCGGAACGGTTATTAACGGCTAAAATGAAAGCGACTGAAACATATGGTTCTCCCATAAGTGGAGATTCCAACGTTTCAGTCGCTTTTTATTTTGATTTCCCTTTTCGCTCGCTGCAAGAGCATCTTGTAACAAGTTGATGGGGCACTATGATTCTCTTGATCGGCTCTTTCGGGTTCTCAATCTTTTGGATCAGGCTTTTTGCTGCCTCATTTCCCAGGTTGAATATGTTGATATCCACAGACGTGAGCGGAGGACGGGACATTTCAGCCAGCAATACATTGTTGAAGCTCACAATCGATATGTCTTCAGGAACACGGATGCCCATTTCATCCAGTGTGTTCAGTACCCCTAAAGCCATTAAGTCATCGGCCACTACCAGAGCCGTTGGAGGAGCGTCTAATTGCATCAGTTCATTAATGGCTTCACGACCTCCTTCACGAAGAAATTCTTCATGAATAATGTACTCGTCTTTCATGTCTATCCCGGCATTACGTAAAGCCTTCTCATAACCTAATAGGCGCTCAACGGTAACCACGAGGTTGAGGTCTCCTCCGATAAAGCCGATGCATTCATGACCAAGCTCCAGGAGATAATCGGTTACTTCCTTCGTTGCCCGGTAGTTGTCGTTATCCACATGAGTGATCTCTTCACAATATTTATAAGGCTTCCCGACGACGACAAATGGAAAACCACGATCTTTTAAGTAGTTCATCACCTTATCTTCCACTTTTGAGTAAAGAAGGATGATTCCGTCCACTCTTCCCCCTTGCACCATTTGGACGACGCCTTCATAAATTTCTTCTTCGGATTGACCTGTGGACATCTGAAGTGCATATTGTTTTTCCTGTGCCCCTTCACTTAGTCCTCTTAAAACGGTCGGAAAGAAAGGGTTTTGTGAAAAAGTACTAGCTGAACCTGGTAATACAAGCCCCAATACTTGAGTGGATTGATTTGCCAAGCTCCTTGCTATGAAGTTAGGATGATATCCTAATTGCTCCATCGCTTCTCTAACTTTTTGCTTTGTTTTCTCGCTTATTCTTGGATTGTTTGCAATAACACGTGAAACCGTAGATGGAGCTACGTTTGCAAGCTTTGCAACATCCTTGATGGTGACCGCCATTCATTCCACCCCCCTCTTTGAAAATCTTACCCTCTTAGGTGTAGAGGGCTGCTTTATTCTAGTTTATACAATAATTAAAACGCTTCCATTTCATTATTCTTTAAAATCAGGAATTGCAGGACTCATAGACTGAGCCCCGCACCAAATCATGACTGTTTTTTCTTCCTTCCACGCTTCCACACAAGATAAATAAAGAGTAAGAAGAGGACATACACAGTGCCGAGGGCCAGTAAGTAAGGATAATTCAATCCACTCTTCTGTTTAAGGGAATAAACCTCTGATTCTTCTCGATCGACTACGATCGTATAGTTTCCATCCTTATCAATACGAACCAGGTCTGCGGTTAATAATCCTTTCAACTCACTATTTTCTGCTAATTCTACTTCACTCAATTGAACCTTTTGAGATTTACTTGTGTTGTTTATGGCTATTACGAGGGTTTGATCCCCGTACGTACGCTTGAATATTCCCATACCGTCTTTTTCATAGACGGGTTCTATCGTCCCTCTTGTAAGGGCGGGGTAATCTTGACGAAGCTTTCCTAATTGAGTGATGTAATCAATCAATTCTTCATCTGCCCTAAAGTTCATAAAACGTCGATTATCCGGGTCATTTCCACCATCTACGGCTATTTCTGAACCATAGTAAACGATTGGTATCCCTGGAGTCGTATACATATACGTTAGAGCGAGCTTCCACCTGGTACCCGGGAAGAGCTTCTCTTGAACGAGCAGTCTCGTAAAACGTTCCATATCATGGTTATCGATAAAAGTCCCCATTAAATATGGATCGTCATAGTACGTTTCGTTGTATTTCCAGAAGTTAAATAAGCGATCCATCGATGTATCCGGTTTTTGGAATACAGAACGCATTTCTTCTGCTTGAGGAAAGTTAACGAATCCATCAATTCCTACATCATTATATTTCGCTATCTTCTGGGGAGCGCGATCGAACACTTCACCAAGAAGATAGAAGTCTTCTTTGACTGACTTAACCTCTTCGCTAAATTCAGTCCAGAATTCCTGGGGTACGTGACGAACCGTATCCAGTCGGTATCCGTCTACATCTGTTTCTTCGATCCACCATTTCGCGGCGTCAAATAAGTAGTTTTTCACTTCGGGATTTTCTGTATTTAAATCGGGAAGATCATATAACCACGCATTTTGTAGACTTTCTTCATTATCGAAGTTCATCGGCTGATTTTCGTGAAACCAGTCCGATTTCTGAGGATCATTCACCCAAGGGTGCTCGGGTCCGACATGGTTTACAACGAAGTCCAGCATCACTTTCATATCACGTTTGTGGGCCTCATCTACAAGCTTTTTAAACGTATCGATGGATCCGAAATGTTCTTCTGTCTTATAGAAATCTGTAATCCAGTACCCGTGATACCCAAGAGGTTGATTATCAAAGATCGGAGTTAGCCAGATGGCGGTAAATCCCATATCCTTAATATAATCCAACTTATCAATCACACCTTGAAAGTCCCCGCCCTGATAGGCTTTAGGGTCTTTCGTATCCACATTCTTATCATTGCTCGTATCCCCGTTATTAAAGCGATCGACCATTAGAAAATAAATGGTCTCATCCTGCCATTTTCGTTCTTCTTTTTCAACTGCACCTACCGGAAGGGCGTAAAAAAGAAGAAACGGGACTAAAATGAGAGATAATACTCTTCTTTTCATCTCCGCTCCTCCTAAAACTGTTAGTAACGCCTATAAGATTATCCTTTTGTACCCCCTGCCGTCAATCCTGAAACGAAGTATTTCTGGAAGAACAGGAATAATAGGGCAATCGGTACGGCAATCAGGACAGAACCTGCAGCGAATGTTGTAAATTCTGCTCCGAATTGTTTTGCCACCATATCATAAAGGGCAACCGGTAATGTGTACATTTTTTCTGAACGCAATAGGATACTAGCAATGATAAAGTCCGCGAATGGTGCAATGAATGAAAACAGTGCAACTACCGCAATGATCGGTTTTGCAAGGGGCATGACGATCTGGAAGAAGATACGTAGATGTCCCGCTCCGTCCATTTTCGCTGATTCATCAAGCTCTTTCGGAATCGTATCCAGATACCCTTTCATTAACCATGTATTCATTGGGATTTGTCCACCTACGTATACAAGGATCAATCCAATATGTGTATCCAATAGATCTGTTAATAGTGCTAACACGAAAATCGCAATCAGTGCAGCAAAGTTAGGAATCATTTGTAAGATCAGGAATGTCATTAATCCATTCTTACGACCTGCAAAACGGTAACGTGAGAAAGAGTAAGCCGTCAGACTGACCAGTAAAACCGTAAGTGCCATGGTCGATAAACTGACTTTTATTGAGTTCCAGTACCAAAGCAAATAATCACTTTGCTCCAGATCGAATAGTTCTTTGTAATGTGCCAATGTTGCATTCTTGGGAATGATTGATGAACCCGATAAACTTTGCCCTGGATTGAATGAAGATCCGATAATCCATGCAACTGGGTAAAGAATGATGGCAAACATGATCCCGATGGCTGCGTATGAAAGTGTCAAACGTATGAGTTTCTGTCTCTTCATATTCATATTACATCATATCCTCTTCTTGGAATGACTTCGTTCTCTTGAACTGCCAGATCGCTACTGTTATGACGATGATGGATAACAATAATGTGATGGCAGCTGCTTTAGAATACTGTGCGGATGTCATAGTCAGACTGTAGATCCATGAAATTAAAATGTCAGTACCACCTGCATTTTGTCCTGTCAGGGCAGGTCCTCCGCCATTGAATAAGTAAATAACGTTAAAGTTATTAAAGTTAAATGTGTATTGCGTAATGATGATTGGCGCCGTTGCAAAAAGAACGAGAGGCAACGTAATGTTCTTGAATTTCTGGAAGGCTGATGCTCCATCAACCGTTGCTGCTTCATAAAGCTCATCAGGAATCGATTGTAGAACCCCCGTTGTCATCGCAAAGATGAACGGGAAACCTAACCAGGCTTGAATACCAATCAGGGCAATTCGTGTATACATCGGTTCCGTCATCCATGGTAATCCTTCAATGCCGAAGAATCCTAAGATATCCCGGTTAATCGTTCCGAAGGATTCATTGAACATACCGGCAAAAACAAGTATGGAAACAAAAGCCGGGATGGCCCAAGGTAAGATGAATACGGTACGAATGATTGCTTTTCCTTTTAAATCCTTTTGATTGACCAGGATGGCAAGAAATACACCCAGGGCAACTTGAAGCGTTGTGGCACCGAACGTCCAAACAAGTGTCCAGGCTAACACGGTAATGAATGTTTCTCTCCAAATATCAATCTTGAAAATATCAACAAAGTTTTGTATCCCTACCCAATCGACTAATTTAGCAGGAGGTGAGTGATACAAATCATAGTTTGTAAACGCCAGTAAGATAACAAAGATGATCGGGAAGATGACTACGAATACGAGTAGTAAGAATCCCGGCGACATAATCAAGTACGGAAAGCCATTGTCCACTAGATTTTTGTACTGCTCACGAACCGTACTCAGTTTCTCTCCTCTGTCTCTCTTTTCTCCGTTTTTATATGCATCCCGGAGATTAAACAAATAGAATCCGATTCCGAAGATAGATACAATGATTGCCAGAATTCCATATACCATCAAGAAAATGGAATGATCTCCATATGAAATGTCTGTCCCAAGGGTTGTAATCCCCCATAATCCGTGGCCGATCAAATCTCTAAAGACAAGGATGAAAGCGGCAGTCATGATCAGGAAGAATCCGCCTTTTAGAAACTGTCTATGATACATCTGACCTAATCCAGGAATTAGGGAAAGGGCCAGTGCTGTTTTTCTATGTTTTGTTTGATAGGATTGTTGCTCCATCCTATATTCCCCTTTCTACGTTCACCATTTTGATAAGCTTCAAGAGCTTTTTAAGAAAAAAAGTGTTTATTTCCTTAAAAAGCCCTTGAATAGGTCTTTAAAAGGATAGCAGTACCTCTCAGAGTGAGAAGGTACCGCTATGTTTATGCATTAGTTAGAGTGGTTCGCATCAATGTTTTGTTGAATTTGCTTTACAGCTGCATCAAGAGCCGCTTTCGGTTTTTGTTTGCCCGTCACAACGGTTTGAAGTGAGTCAGCCATTGGTCCCCAAACTTCTCCCATCTCAGGGATGTTCGGCATTGGAACCGCATATTGAGATTGCTCAGCAACCGCTTTTGCACCAGGGTTATCAGCAATCGCAGGATCGTCGATCAAGCCTTGGTTTGTTGGAACTTCTTGTGTTTGTTCAAAACGTAATTTTGCATACTCGTCTTGAGTGATGAACTCGATGAATTTTTGAGCCCACTCTTTATTTTCAGAATATCCTGATACGTGCCAGCCTTTAACACCCATGAATGTTTTCATTGGCTCTCCGTTTGGAAGTTTAGGCATAGCCGAAATACCGATATCGATTCCAGCATCTTTGTAACCTTGGAAAGACCATGGTCCGTTCATTACAGAAGCAACTTTTCCTTCATTAAATAGACCGTCCATTGCTGATCCACCATTTTCACCAACGATACCTTTAGGGAATAATCCTTCTGAGTACCATTTTTGAATATATTCCGTACCTTCTACAGCACCTTCATTGTTTAATCCAAGATCTTTCGCATCTAACGCTCCATCATTTTCAGCAAATACATATCCGCCGAATCCACCGATTGGTGCATGAGCGAAATAGAAGTTATCCCAAAGAGCTAAGAAACCGTAGTTTCCATCTTTTGTGAAGTCTTTAGAGAAAGTGTACACTTCATCCATTGTTTTTGGAGCTTCTTCCATTAACGCTTTGTTATATACGAATACCGGCGTTTCAGAGGACTTTGGAAGACCATATAGTTTTCCATCATAGCTCTCCGCTGTCATGGAAGACTCAGTGAAACGCTCTTCAATGTCCCCTTCAACTTCTAAAGCAGCGATATGACCGGCAAGAGCAAGCTCACCGATTTGGTCATGTGGTAATGTTAAAACGTCTGGACCAGTTCCAGCAGGACCGTCTAAACGTAATTGTTCTTTCATCTTAGTAGCCATTTCGACTTCTTTCACTTCAACTTTGATGCCAGTTTCTTCTTCGAACTTAGCACCTACTTCATCCAGCCATCCGGATTTCTTTTCATCTTCCCAGACAACCAGTTTTTCAGGTTTGTTTGCATCGTCAGCTTTTTTCTCTCCGCTGTCTTTGTTTCCTGATCCTTCTTCACGATTAGGACCACAAGCAGCCAACGCCCCTAGTACAAGCATGATTACCATCAATAATGATAACGCTTTTTTCATCTCGACCCCTCCTAAGTATGATAAAAAATGAGCTTTCAGTTAGACTGAACAAACGTTTGCACATACTATGACTTAATCTCTAAAGATATCGCTTACATTCTTTGTGAAAACGATTGCACAACCTATCTCTTATTATACAAAGTAAATCTACTTTGACAATACTTTTTTGAAAATTTTTTATGTTTGCCAAAGAGAAAAGAAAACGCTTCACTAGATTAAAGTCCCCTTATTGACAACATTGTTGCTTTAGAATACTCTTTAAATGAAATGAAAATGAGGAGGACCTACGATGCTACTGGAAGCCATTTATCATAGACCAAAAGATAACTATGCATACGCTTGCACTGAAAACGAGTTACACCTACGGATTCGCACGAAGAAGAATGATGTAGAAAACGTCACACTCCTGCACGGAGATCCTTATCAATGGGAAGAAGGAAAATGGATATACGATCGTGAGGAGATGGTATTAACCGGAACTGATCACCTGTTCGATTATTGGTTTGCTCCCATCTCCCCTCCTTTCAGACGCCTTCGTTACGGTTTTCTTCTCCATGACGGAACGGAAGAAGTCTTTTATGGAGAAAAAGGATTTAATGGCACTCCTTCAACTGACATCGGGGATTACTTCTGCTTCCCGTTCTTGAATACTATCGATGTATTTCAGGCACCGGCTTGGGTTAAGGATACAGTATGGTATCAAATCTTCCCGGAGCGATTTGCAAATGGAAATACGGAGAATGACCCTGAAGGAACACTGGCTTGGAATAGCACAGACCCCACACCCACCAATTTCTTCGGAGGGGACTTAGAAGGTGTGATCCAGAACGTTCCTTATCTAAAAGAGCTTGGAGTCTCCGGGATCTACTTCACCCCCATCTTTAAAGCGCACTCTAATCATAAATACGACACGATTGATTATTTCGAAATCGATCCACAGTTTGGGACGAAAGAAACACTGAAGGAATTAATAAAGGTCTGTCATGAGAATGAAATGAAAGTCATGCTCGATGCCGTCTTTAATCATAGCGGCTTCTATTTTGACCAGTTCCAGGATGTACTTAAAAACGGTGAAGATTCTCCTTATAAAGAGTGGTTTCATGTAAACGAATTTCCTTTGGATATCGAGAGTAAGCCGCCTAATTATGATACTTTTGCATTCGAACCCTCCATGCCGAAGTTAAATACAGAAAATGAAGAGGTCCGCAATTATCTATTAGAGGTTGGCCGATACTGGATAAAGGAATTTGATATCGATGGATGGCGTCTGGATGTTGCAAATGAAGTCGATCACCACTTCTGGCGTGAATTCCGTAGAGAAGTGAAGGGTATAAAACCGGATCTATATATTTTAGGAGAAATATGGCACGATTCAATGCCTTGGTTACGGGGAGATCAATTCGATGCTGTCATGAACTATCCTTTCACGACAAATCTATTGAATCTATTTGCTCACCAAACGATTTCCGCTTCTCAATTTGCAGAGAATATGACTTCGGTCGTGCATATGTACCCTAAGAACGTAAACGAAGTGAACTTCAACCTTGTCGGAAGTCACGATACACCACGTGTATTGACAGAGTGTGGCGAAGATATCCGCCGTGCTAAACAAATTTATACGTTTATGCTCACTTTCACAGGCACACCTTGTATTTATTATGGTGATGAAATCGGCCTGACTGGTGAACAGGATCCCGGGTGCCGTAAGTGCTTCCCATGGGAAAAAGAACATCATAATGAAGAGCTCTTCAGGCATATACAGAAACATATCGCCCTTCGCATACAGTATCCACTGTTAAGCAACGAAGGAAATCTGACGTTTTTACCCGGGAACCTTCATGAGCATTGCCTTGCCTTCACAAAATCAAACGGAGAGGAAACCATCTTCGTTCTATTAAACTCCAGTGAAGAATCGACCACCTACTCTCTTCCTTTTGAATTAAAAGGAAAGAAAATCACGAATCTGTGGAGCGGTGAAGATTTTGCCGCTGAAGCAGAGTCCATCGAAGTGGCACTTGAAGGGTATGGATTTGCCATCCTGAAATTTTAATAAAGCTTAGTTCGTGATCAGCGGGACTACACCTTAACGGTTAGTCCCCTTATCTATTTAAATCGCAAAATTTTGACCAGGTGCCTATCCCTGGCCAGCTAAAGGAGAAAATCTATGAGCAAGACTCAAAAAAACATGACCCTCTTTGCCTTGACTTGGCCGATTTTCATTGAAATCTTTCTCCATATGCTGATGGGAAATGCCGATACGTTAATGCTCAGTCAGTACTCAGATGACTCTGTTGCAGCCGTCGGGGTTTCCAATCAAATCCTTTCTCTAATTATTGTCATGTTTGGATTTGTCGCAACAGGTACTGCCATTCTTGTTGCTCAGCATCTGGGAGCCCGGGAGGACCGATTGGCAGGAGAAGTATCCATCGTATCCATTGCCGTTAACTTAGGATTCGGTCTTTTCCTGAGTATCGCCCTTGTGTTTTTCAGTGAACCGATCCTGCTTTCAATGGACCTCCCCCGTTCCCTGATGAATGAAGCCTCTTCTTATTTAAAAATCGTTGGAGGGTTCGCCTTCATTCAGGCATTGATCATGACAGCCGGTTCCATCATGAGGAGCTACGGCTACACGAAAGACGCCATGTATATTACGATCGGAATGAATATCATCAATGTGATCGGGAATTATTTATTTATCTTTGGTCCATTTGGCGTTCCTGTTTTAGGAGTAGAAGGGGTAGCGATTTCCACGATTGCTTCGAGACTGATCGGTTTTATCGTGAGCATCATCGTGATTACCAAACGGATTCCTAACGCTCTTCCAATCAAGAGACTTTTTCGTTTACCCATTTCGCATGTGAAGAATTTACTTCGCATCGGAATTCCTTCTGCAGGAGAACATCTCTCTTATAATGGTTCACAAATGGTCATTACGTATTTCATTGCTAGTATCGGGACGAACGCATTGACCACCAAAGTGTATGCACAAAACCTGATGATGTTTATCTTTTTATTCAGCGTAGCGATCAGTCAGGGAACTCAAATTATCATTGGTCATATGATCGGAGCGAAACAATTTGACAGTGCCTATGAACGGTGTTTGAAAAGTTTAAAGATTGCTATCTTCATCTCTCTCATTATGGCCGGGATTTTTTCTATCGCAGCGGAGCCGCTGCTGCGAATATTTACTAACAACGAAGAAATCATTTCTCTTGGTAAAACATTAATCTACCTGACCATCATTCTCGAACCAGGCAGAAGCTTCAATTTAGTTGTCATTAATGCACTAAGAGCAACAGGTGACGTACGCTTCCCAGTCTATATGGGAATATTATCCATGTGGGGAGTGAGCGTTACACTCTCCTATATATTAGGAATCTGGTTCGGGCTCGGCCTTATCGGAATCTGGATCTCCTTCATTGCCGATGAATGGCTCCGAGGCCTCATCATGCTCAAACGCTGGCGATCCAAAATATGGATCCACAAACGATTTGTCAAAAGTGAGGAAAGCTCAATTTAGAGGGACGGACCTTCCTTTAGGTGGTTGCGAACCTTGACGCAAGTCCATATGACCACCGCTACCCTCCCTCTTTTTATAAAAAGGTTGGGACAAAAGTGTTTTAATCTAAGTAAAACCCGAACAAATCTGCCTACTAGAAAGCAGATTTGTTCGGGTTTTTTATTTGTTTACGGTACATTTGATTTTATCTCTTTCCAGCGGTTGATTGGAGTGCAAGACGAAGACTCCTGCGGGAAAAGTAGCTTATGTGAGACCCATCCAGCTCCGGGGCTTAGAGGCACATGTCATAAGTCAAACCGTCCAAGAAGGCAAAGAACGCCTTCGTGGCCGTTTCGCCTTATGCCACCCGCCTCTGAACAAAGCCCCTCCACTTTTCTTCCCGCAGGCTTGCCGAGGAGGCTCACGGGCTACCCGCGGAAAGCGTAGTCTTGCACGGAAATCATTAGCGGCATGAAGAACCTACGCTGAAAATGTTCGTCTATATGTCGTGGTTTTTTAGTTTTGTTCCAACCTCTTTTTTACTCCAAATGAAAACGCATCCATTAACTCATGTTAAGTTTTTTTACATAAAAACACTTACATTACGAATTAACACTTGAACTTTTGTTATTTTCTGAATATGATAAATAATATAACTTATTCATGTCACAAAATCTAACATCAAAGAATCGATTAATCCAAGAATGAAAGAACAAAAACAAAAGGAGGAAAGAACAATGAAAAAAGTAGAAGCGATTATTCGTGCAGAAGCATTCTTGTCCCTGCGAGAAGCTTTATGCCTTCGTGGATTCAGCGGACTAACCGTATCAGAAGCAGCTGGCTGTGGAAAGCAGAAAGGAAAGCAAGGGATTTTCAGAGGGAATAAATTCGAACTGCAGTTAGTCCCCCGTGTGAAGGTGGAAATGATCGTCGACGATGGTCAGGTTGAAGACATCATTGGTCTCATTGTTGAACATTGCAGTACTGATACCGTAGGAGACGGAAAGATTTTCATCTATCCGGTTGAGGATGTCATTCGCATCCGTACAGGTGAACGAGGAAAAAAAGCCGTTTTATAGATCACTTCATTCTTGACTCAATCACTAAGCCGCTTTACCAAACCAATTTCGGAGGGATACCATTGATTAAAAAAATTTCTGCTCTGTTGCTTCTGTCACTGTTTGTGAGCACTACTGCTCTCGCTGCGGCCCCTACCGCAGAATCTGTTCAAGCATCCGTTGACTCTCTATGGGTCATGATTGCTGCAGTCCTTGTGTTCTTCATGCACGCTGGATTCGCCATGGTCGAGACCGGATTTACCCGGGCCAAGAACTCTCTTAATATCCTGATGAAAAACTTCTTAACTGTAGCCATTGCTTCTGTACTGTTTTTCATTGTCGGATTTGGGTTTATGTTTGGAGGAACATCCGGAGGCATCATCGGTACTGACAGTTTTCTCCTTTCAGGACGTGAAGATATCGGCTTCTTCTTATTCCAATCCGTATTTGCCGCTACATGTGCAACGATCATTTCAGGTGCTGTAGCTGAACGTATGAAGCTTAAAAGTTATATTCTATTAACCATTGCCATGACCGGAATCATTTATCCGATTGTCGGACATTGGATTTGGGGTGGCGGATGGCTTTCAGAGCTTGGATTCGTCGATTTCGCCGGATCTACTGTCGTTCATTTAACAGGTGCTGTCGGAGCCTTCATTACGGTACTCTTTCTTGGAGCACGTATTGGCAAATACAATAAAGGTAAAGTGAATGTCATTCCTGGTCATAATATCCCGATCGGTGCCCTTGGGGTATTCATCCTTTGGTTCGGCTGGTTTGGATTCAATGGAGGCAGCAGCCTGGCCGCTGATCCAACGCTTGTACCTCATGTCATTACAACCACTTTATTCTCAGCATCAGCCGCCATTCTTTCATCCGCTTTCTATACGTTAGTAAGATTTAAACGAATCGACCCTTCCCTGACGTTAAATGGAGCACTGGGAGGACTTGTCGGTATCACCGCCGGCTGTGCCAATGTATCACTGGTCGGCTCTCTCATTATCGGGCTTATTGCAGGAGTGATCCTTGTTGAAGCGGTAACCGTAATCGATTCCAGACTTAAAGTCGATGATCCTGTAGGGGCCATTGCCGTACATGGAATTTGCGGGATATGGGGTACAGTAGCCGTTGGGTTGTTTGATGTTTCAAACGGTTTGTTCTATGGCGGGGGCGTTTCTTTAGTAGCCACCCAAGCCCTGGGCGTATTAGCCGTTATTGCCTGGACCTCCGTCACTGTCGGAGGGTTCCTGTTCATCGTAACGAGAGTGGCAAGTATTCGCGTTTCACGTGAAGAAGAACTTTCAGGACTGGACTTTACAGAGCATGGGTCGAATGCTTATGAATTAAAGGATACTGTATTAGAATCAAACGTTTCTTCCTCTTCTCCTTTTGGATCTGATTTAGTTGACCGATTAAATTCGATCGGAACAGGTAAAGTGAGTGAAACCATGAATCAACGAAACACAATATAATTAGATTTGGAGCTGCCCGGAGCGGCTCTTTTTTTCGTTTCCCAACAAAAATAAGCTCATATGGAAAGCTTCCACTAAAGCTTCCATACGGGCTTATTTACGAAATCGTTGAAATGATTTTTTCTTTTAAATCTTTTGATACAAAATGTTTCTTGGAAAAAACATTATAGTGATTATTTCTTACCTCACCCAGGATGGCCCGATATAATAATGCCGCACCCTTCACCGGGGTCCTTGAATACATAGGATAAAGATTCATTGTACGGAAAGCTTTCTCATAATAGTCTTCTGCAATCCTGGCCATTTCTTCCCATATGGACTGGAATGCAGCATTATTTCTATGATCCATGAATTCTGCTACGGTATATTCATATTTAACTAATAAATCCTGCGGGATATATAGTCTCCCTCTTTCCAGGTCTTCGCCGATATCTCTTAATATATTGGTAAGCTGCATGGCATAACCTAAGTAGATACCATCTTCCCTTAATTGATGTTCTTTTCCGGGAGCAAGAATAGGAAGAAGCATTAACCCTACAGTGCTTGCAACGTGATAAGAATAGTCCAGTACATCATCCATCGTCACATAAATTCTCCCGTTCAAATCCATTCGTTGCCCTTTAATCATATCCCGAAAAGCTCCGATGTCCATATTGAAATGATTAAATACATCGTCCAAGGCTACCCATATATGTTCTTCTTCATTAAAAGAACCTGTTAAAAACGATTCGAATTCCATTTCAAATTGCAGTAATTGCTCAGAAGGTTTCGTCCCCTCGTCTACGATATCATCCACTCTGCGACAGAATGCGTATACTGCCCATACAGCTTTTTTTTGGTCCTTTGGTAACAGGGAGAATGCTCTGTAAAATGTCTTTGAGTGAAGTTTAATGATATTCTCACAATGATCGTATGCTTCCAAGATCTTGTTCATGTAAGGTCACATCCTTCCTTTCCGACTCCGTTTTATTATGTTCTTTGAAGGTTTCAGCTACGAGTTTTGCCCCCTGCATGACGATCGGTACTCCCCCACCAGGATGGATGGATGCTCCCACAGCTAAGATATTCTTTTCTGCAAACGGTTGTACCTGTGGCCTGAACGGGCCTGATTGACCTAAACTGGGTGCAATACCGAAGCTTCCCCCTGAATATAACCCTTCTTGTTTTGCCTCTTCTGGTGTCCTGACTTTCATCCACTTAATTCGTTTTCTTAACTCTTCGAAGCCCCTTTTCTCCATTGTATCCAATACGTAATTGGAAAGAAATTCTGAAGCTTCCTCCCAGTCCAATTTCTCGGAAACCGGAACAGGGATTAGGACGTATAGGACACTGTTCCCTTCAGGTGCCAAGGATGAATCAACCTTAGACGGATTAAATACGTAAAATGAAGGTTCCTTAGGAATTCTCTTATTTTTGAAAATATCCTCCATATTGTCAGAGAAATATTCATTTAAATAAAATTGGTGCATTTCCTTTTCTTCAAACTTCCCATCCACGCCCATATACATTAGCACGCAACCAGATGAAGGCTTGTAAGGTTTAAACTCATTCTTCTTTACTAGTTTGGTTGCCGTAGGAAAATCACCATTGATGATCACTGCATCTATTTCTTCTCTACGATTTCCGAGGACGATGTGAGTCGCTTTATCCCCAGTAGTCTCGATTTCTGTGACAGGTGAAGATGTCTTGATGTTTACACCATTTCGTTCACATGCCAGCTGCACATGATCCAAAAGACTGGCATAACCACCTTTTATATAGTAGATCCCATGTTTATGCTCGCTATAAGATACTAAACTATAAATCGCAGGAGTCGTATAGGGATTCCCGCCAATATATAAGGTCTGAAGCCCGTAAGCGGTTTGGAGTTTTTCATGTTTAAAATAATGCCTTAAATTCCCCATCACATTTCGATATGCTTTTAACTTAATCAGTGAGGCAATCGTTTCCCGGTTCAGATAGTCTTTTGTTTTTAAAAATGAGGATTCAAGAAATTGAGGCTTACCGATCTTAAATCGTTCATCCATATCTTCCATGAATTTCAGAAACCCATCTTCATCCCCAGGAAACTGCTGCTTGATTTCTTCGTATTGCTTATCCATATCAGCATATTTTTTATACGTTTGACCGTCTGCAAAATGAACATTATACAAAGGATCACAACGGACGAATTCAATTTCGTCTGTATTTATTCCTGCTTCTGAGAGAATGGAAAGCAGCATTTCAGGCAGGAGCACGATGGTCGGTCCTTTATCAATTTTGTATTCACCTTCTTGAACAAAGGCAAGCCGCCCACCAATGGTTGACTCCTTTTCATAAACGGTAACCTCATGACCATCTTTTGAAAGTAACAGTCCCGATATCAACCCGCCGATACCAGATCCAACAACCGCCGTTTTCATAATGCTCCCCCCATTGTTTGGTCTTTAGTGAAGGAATAGGACGGATCTTCGTTCAGTAGCATATTCGTTGTAATCCGTGCTGATTCTAATATTGTAGGCAACCCGCTTCCCGGATGGGTTCCTCCCCCGACCAGCCAACAGTTTTCAAGCTCTTCAAATTTATTATGAGGTCTGAGTGCCATCATTTGAGTTAATTGGTGACCGAGATTAAAGGTCGCACCTTGATAAATATTGAAGTCTACCTCCCAATGATGAGGCGAAATGATTTTTTCAACCTGGATATGTTCCCGAATGTTCTTTAAGTTCGTTTTGCTTTCAACTGCATCCAGAACGAGATTACGGAACATTTGTTCATTCTCTGTCCAATCGATCCCGCTTACATTATTCGGAACGGGAGCAAGGATATATAAAGTGGAATGTCCTGGAGGAGCAAGCGTCTTATCTGTCACAGAAGCATTCTGAATATAAATGGAGGGATCTTCGGGAAGTGTAAACGTCTCCGTTATTTCCTCCACATTTTTCTTATAGTCCTCTGCAAACAGGATGCTGTGATGAGGAAGATCAAATTGTTTATCGATTCCAAGATAGATCATGAAGGTCGAGCAGGAATACTTCTTCTTCTTCAGCTTTTCTTTACTGTATTTCTTGAGAACCCCACCTTCTACAAGGTTACTCATCACATGAGCAAAATCTCCATTGATGATGACTTCATCTGCGGAAACCTTCTCTCCGTCCTCCGTAATGATTCCCTTCACCACATGACGATCTTCAATCCACAATTTCTTTACCCCCCGGCCCAAATGAATGGAACCTCCATGCTCCGTCACTACTTTGGCCATGGCTTTCGATAGCTGATTTAACCCTCCGATAGGGTGAAAAATGCCATATTCATGCTCCATGAAGGACAGAATCGAGAATGCTCCCGGACACTCCCACGGTGACATCCCTAAATATTTCGATTGGAAGGTAAAAGCTAACCGCAATTCATGATCGGTGAAATAATCACTTAACACACTATAAAGTGATTTCCCTAATGATAGTTGGGGAAGTGCTCTCAAAACCTTCCAGCTGATATATTGATAATATCGATCCATCGGACTTTGAAGAATCGGTTTTAAACGTTCCATTTTTTTACGAGTATCATTCATAAAACGTGTATATCCTTCTGCATTCCCTGGATAATGACGCTCGATTTCTTCAGAAAGCCGCTCCGGGTCTTTAAACATCCGCACTCTTTTATCTTTAAATATAAGTTCATACATCATCGAGAGCTCTTGTAAATCCACATAATCGTGAAGATTCCTTCCTGCCGCCTCGAATAATTCCTCAGCAATTTCCGGCATACTTAGGAACGTGGGTCCAATATCGAACGTATATCCATCCATGGTGACAGCCCCGTTTCGTCCGCCAACAAATGTTTGCTTCTCATATATTTCTACGTCGTATCCCTTACCGGCCAGCAGCATTGCCGCTGCCAAGCCACCTGGACCAGCGCCTATGACGATCATTTTCTTGGCCATTGTTATAGCCTCCAGTGTGTTTTTTATTTGTACATTCATTATACAATTGTTATACAACTAATTATACAACTCTTTTCCGGTAGAAACAAAGTTTAAACTCTATTTTTTCAGATTTTATTTTTTTCTCAGTAAAACCAGCTTTTCTCCCATTAAATAAACACAAAAAATAGGATTTCGGTTTTTCAACTCTATGTAGGAGCTTGGCCCTTTTACAAAGAGAAAAAGAGGCATGCAAAAGGTTTCTTTCCTTTTACTATGCCTCCTTTTCCCTTCATTATTACTTTAAATCTATGTTTGTACCCGTCTCTTAATTCTTTATAATTACCGGGTCAGTTGACCGACGGAGGATCACAGAACCAGTGGCTCACTTACCCAAACAAAAACAGGTGAGCTTCTTTCATATAAGGAGCTCACCTGTTTCGTACGTCTACTATTCCACAATCTCAACATTATAATCCTTAAACCAAACATGAATCTGTGCCAGGTGGGCAAGTAGCTGGGGGCCGGTCATGAGTTGGCCGTACCATGGCACCTGGAAGGCAGATCCGCCTGTTGCAACGATTTCTTTCAGTTTTTCTTCATCGAATAATTCATAGAGAACACTTGATTTGTCTTCGAGTATTTCATTCAACCAGTCACTGACCAGCTTCGTGTACTCAGGGTGATGGGTTTTTGGGTACGGACTTTTCTTACGATAAAGGACTTCGTGAGGCAATACTCCTTCAAGAGCCTTTCGTAAAATTCCCTTTTCTCTTCCTTCGTGCATTTTCATCTCCCATGGGATGTTCCAGACGTATTCTACGAGTCTATGATCAGCAAATGGCACACGGACCTCTAGACTTGCCCCCATACTCATTCGATCTTTACGATCTAACAAAGTCGTCATGAACCAAAGTAAATTCAGGTAGAATAATTGTCTTCTTTTCGTTTCAACTTCACTTTCCCCTTCTAATAATGGGGTTTCTGCCACTGTGCGATCATATTGCTCCAGCACATATTCTTCCAGATTTAATTTCTTGCTCCATTCTTCTTTTAGAAGACCTTGACGCTCAGCCGTGGAGCGCATCCATGGAAATCCTCTGCGGTCGAAATCTTCAGGACGGTGAAACCAAGGATAACCACCGAATATTTCATCCGCACATTCCCCTGATAATCCAACCGTGAAGTCCTGTTTAATTTCCCGGCAGAACCATAATAGGGATGAATCAACGTCTGCCATTCCCGGTAAGTCTCTTACATGAACCGCTTCAGTCAGATAGTCCTTCAATTGCTGTTGGCTGATGACACAGCGATGGTGCTCGGTATCGAATTCCGAAGTCATCTTTTCTATCCATGGTGCATCGGAATTAGGCTGAAAATCGTCAGCTTTAAAGTATTGTTCGTTTTCTTCATAATCAATGGAATAGGTATGAAGTTTCCCTTTTCCTTCTTTTTTATAGCTGTTCGCTGCCACCGCGGTAATCGCACTTGAATCCAGTCCGCCTGATAAGAACGTACAAAGTGGCACATCGGAAACGAGCTGTCTCTCGATGGCATCAGTCAAAAGGAAGCGGACCTTTGACACTGTTTCAATAAATGAGTCTGTATGCTCCTCACTCTTCACATTCCAGTATCTCCATATTTTCAAGCCATCTCTGGAGAATAGCAAAGCATGAGCAGGACGGAGCTCCTTCACCCCTTTAAACACTCCATTACCAGGCGTCCGGGATGGCCCCAGTCCCAATACTTCCGCCAATCCCTGATGATCCACCTGGGGCAAAACATCCGGATGGGCCAGTAACGCTTTGAGTTCGGAACCGAAGAGGATTCCTTCTTCCTTTTCAAAATAAAATAAAGGCTTTACGCCCATTCGGTCCCTGCCTATAAATACATGCTCCTTTTCACTGTCCCACACTGCAAAGGCAAAAATCCCATTTAAATGATGGACACAATCCTCACGCCACTCTATATAAGATGTTAACAGGACCTCCGTATCAGAATGTCCTCTGAAGGTATAACCCTTAGAAATAAGTACTTTTCTCAAATCTTCTGTATTGTAAAGTTCTCCATTGTAGCAGATGGTGAAAAGGTGCCCGTCATGCTGAATGCTCATGGGCTGTCTTCCTCCTGCAGGATCTACTACAATCAATCGTTTATGACCAAACGCAACATGCTGGTCAATCCATACATTCGTTTCATCTGGCCCTCTTTTAGAAAGGGTTTCTGCCATTTTTTCCACTACTTCTTTTTGATCAGACAAATCTCGTTTATAATGAATCCAACCTGTAATTCCGCACATGGTGATCATCCTCACTTTCTAATCAAACAAACTGGGCTCACGGACACATAAATTATTCTATGCTCCGGGCAGGAAATGGTTAATTGTCTCAATCAATTTTCACATGAATGAAATATGATAATTATGACAAGAAATGTAGTTAAGGAGGGATATTCACTTGAGCAACACATTTCGATCAAACATTTTAAAATCCCAAAAAAGGTCCTATTCCGAAGGCACTGCTCTTTTCGAAGATGATACGTGGTACTTTTTCGAAATTGATGCCGAGGAAGAGTCTGAGCTCGAATTTTACCTCAATCATGAATTGAAAGTTTATAGAAATGGAGACTGGCTTGCAGGTGTATTGTTGGAAGATGGAATGATTGTCACACCGTACGAACGATTAAGAATCGAGAATGGCGATCGAATTCAAATAAAGAAGAATATATTGTATTCGTTGGAGAATTTATTGGAAGAGATTTCTGATGATGCTTTTCATCAGTTTACAACGGCCTTGAACAATTTGGGTTATTCTATTTATGATAGTATCTTTTGCCATAACCACCTGGTTTTCCTTGGAAATCAAAAGATCAAAGAAGGAGTTAACTTCATCACCTTCGATAATGGTGTAGAAGTATGTGCGGTCCAGCATCACTTCACCTATTACAAAAAGAAGCGGGACCGCTTTGAATTCACATTAAGTACGGGGAGACGAATTGTGATTGAAAGTTTTAACATTTAATCCATTCATACACCCAAATAGAAAAAAGCAAATGCCTGCCGGTATCCGACATACATTTGCTTTTTTTCTATTCCTTCTCTATCCAAGAAAATTCAAGCCCAGAGGCAAACGTAATCCCAAATAAAGAACAATGATTAAAGCGATGATCAATTGAATCCAGAACATCTTCGTACTCTTGCCTTTATTTAAGCGAACCAAGACCATCTCGAACATCCCGATGACCCAGATTCCAACCAATCCTTTAATGCCATATAGGGCAGGATTAATTCCTTGATGCTTCCAGAATAATAAGGCACCCGTTAAAATAATGAGCAGGTAGAATAACCGTAAAATCATATGTACAACTTTCATGCCTTTTTTCTTTCCTGCATTATGTAAGCCAACCGCTACAAAGAAAAGAATAATCGCAATCACCCAAGTTGTAATATGGGCATGTGTATTATCAAACATAATGAACCTCCTACAGGTAGATAGTATACGTTCATAATATTACCATAGTCTTTACTCCAACAGAAATTTTAACTAGGCCTGTAACTGATTTGTCAAAATTCCCAGAGATTCAATTTCGATTTCCACTCTGTCACCCTTCTTCAGGAAAAGCGGAGGCTTGAAGCCTTTTCCAACTCCAGCAGGTGTCCCGGTCGCAATGATATCACCAGGCTCAAGCGTCATCCCCTTTGATAACGTAGAAATGATGGTGGGAATGGTGAATATCATTTCACTTGTGTTCGAAGACTGACGGATTTCATCATTTACCCTCGTCGTGATTTCCAGATTCTGCGGGTCGACGATTTCATCCTTCGTGACAAGATACGGACCGATCGGACATGTTGTATCCAGGCTCTTACCGATAAAAAATTGGCCATGCTTTTTCTGGAGATCCCGAGCGGTTATATCATTCAAAATCGTATAGCCAAACACATACTCCATAGCGTCGTGTGGAGAAATCCCTAACCCTTTCTTTCCGATCACTACAGCAAGCTCACCTTCATAATCAAGCTGCTCCGTGATATCTTCATGATTCATCACTGTTACTTCATGCCCCACTACGGTATTGGTCGCTTTTGTGAAAATCATGATGTCTTTCGGGATATCCTGCTCCCCACCCATTTCAATGGCATGATCACGATAATTTTTTCCTACACACATAATATTCCTCTTCACTTTTGGAAGCGGTGAAAGCCACTCTACCTCATCATGAGAATATGACGGACAATCTAAGGAAATGTCCTGAAGGATGCTTATAACTTTTTGAAGAAAGCCTTTCCCCCGTTCTATCCCGCCAAGTAAATCCTGAGGTAAACCGTGCAAACCTGCTAACTCTACAATTCTGGCATCTCGTTTTACACCATACGTCTGTCTATCCCCAACCTGAAAGCTAACAAATTTCATCCCTTACTCATCCCCTTCGTTTGACTTTAGAAACTATAACTCTCCCTTTTTAACCACAGTGCTTTTTCCATAACTTAATACACGCCACAGCTTCTCAACAGGACCGTATTTAAACTTGGATAACCAAATTTCTGAAATGATCACTTGGATAGCATATATGCCAATCGCCAGCAAAGTCCCCGTCGTTAACGTCACTTCTCCATACAGTCCAAATCCATACGAATAGAAAATCAGGGTGCCGATGACCGATTGCATGAGGTAGTTCGTCAGGGACATTTTCCCTACTGAGGCTAAAGGCTTGCTCCCTTTCATGATTTTTTCATTCAACATTAATAATGAGAGGATTATTGCATAAGATACTGATAAGAACGGACCTCCCAAAAAGTCTTGAATATACGCATATGCAAAATTGGACTGAATGAATAGTGGCATTAATTTAATGAAGATCCCAATCACCAAAGTACAGATTCCTATCACAATCCATGTCTTCTTATAATCTCTTACCTTTTCCAATAGTTGCAGTTTACTAGCCCCGGCCCCAATCATCATCATTGGCAAGATAGAAAGTAATAAGAATATGAGATTACCTGGTGAATTCACTGCATACCAGTCCTGAAAACGCTGCTCCATAATACTGCTGAAGCTTCCAGATGCATATGCGGCAACAGAATTCTGCAGCGACTGGATATCAGTGAACTGGGTTACACCAGTCGGATCCGCGAAAGTCATTAATACTAGCAGAATACTAAAAAATAATTGAGGCAGCAGAAATAATAATCCCCCTACCCACAATAATCCCTTTCCAGACAGCCTCATGAAAAAGAGCAGCAGCAGACCGAATACGGCATAGTTAATTAAAATATCTCCCGACCAAATAAGGAAAGCATGTATGGAGCCAATCACTAATAAGATAAGAAGCCTTCTGATTCCAAATAAATAGAAAGAAGTTCTTTTAGCAGTTGCCCTTTGTTGCTGAATGCCTAACCCATATCCAAACATCATGGCGAATAGAGGATAGAAGCTTGCTTGGACCAATACATCTATCCATGGATACAAAGCGACATCTTCAGGTGTTTTCCACCAGGAATAGGGGTCAAGATAAAGAAATGGTGAATGAAAGGAAATCATATTGATGATAAAGATTCCAAGTAATGAAAATCCTCTAATCACATCAAGACTTACAATACGTTCTGAATGTTCGGTTGGCGATAAAGTGTTCATTAATAGTTCCTCCGAAAAAATAATCTTAATTTCATTTTAACTCCAAATGTGAAATTAGGCGATTATCACCTATTGTTTCTTCTCACATAGAATAACAATAATTAACTTTGTCTTAAAGGTGTGAGTCGAAATGCCCGCAATTGTAGGAATTGCACAAGTCATAAACGTCGGTTCCAGTGGCGTTTTTCACATTGGAGATGTATTTAACATTAGTCCAATATCAACAGCCAAAACCTTTGCCGGTGCAGGTTCGTTTATTACAGGGAGAGGAATTTCCGTCTACAATGAAAACTCCTTAACCTATACTGTGGATGACGATGCTGTGGATCAAGGAATAAACTTTAACCTATGAGTGTGATGCGAAAATGACGAATTATTATGTTCAACAATCCATACAGATTCAATTTATTAAAATTGGAGGAATGTCCAATTCTTCCGTTTTACAAATTGGTACATGTGGTCAAATAAACACAAATGACTATCTTTATAATACCGGTGGTTTCACGGAACCCGCTCCTGAAGCTGAAAAAAATGGCAGTGTTTCAACGGGACCATCAGCAACACCCTTAGTTCCTCTTCAAAACCCATAAAAGAACCCGCGACAAAGAAAGAGGTGGCAGGATGACTAATTACTATATGACCCCACAACAACTCTATCAGTATATTGACATGTTGAATACGAAAATTGTCGCGTTAGAACAAAAAGTAAATGAGCTATCACAAGAATTAATGACGATCAAGGAATCACCAAAGATTAATGTAGAAAGAATTGAATATAAGTTCGATCAGCTTAAAGTCGAGTCCCTTGACGGCACATTGAATATCGGTCTGAATCCTAGTAATTTAAAGGATACCATAGAGGATTTAGCCGTAGACCAAAATGTGAATGTCAATTCAATCAAAGATCTAACCCCCTACAAAGAAAGAATAACGAATGAAATACAAGCGTACATTCAAACCGAATTGCCTACCCTGATTCAAGACAATGAAATGCAATTCCAACGATCACTGGACCCTTCTTATTATGAAATGGTACAGCAAGACCTATTAAATCAGATGCCGCAGAGAATTGATTTTTACCTTGAAAACATACCACATGTCGAGTCCAAACAATCCGAAGAGGAATGGGAAAGAAAAATCATTTCAAAAATCAAAAAAGATATCCAAACGGCCCTCTTCTCTTTCATGTCACAAATGCCGGAAAATATGGAAGGAATGAATAACAATGAACCTCCAAGTAATCAATCGTGAATTGTCAGTTGGCAGTATCGATATTGCAGGGGTGGCAAGCTCTTCCCTGGTCCTGATCGGGGATGCTGACATCATTCAGCTCACTTCTGCCTTCGATACACCACCAGAGTCCCTAATCATCGGCCCATTCGTTCCTCTTACACCAAAAGGATAGTATATGTTTAAGCGATATTCGATTGTAAATAAATTAGATGGAATTACTTTATCCTTTAGCTCTCTCTATCAAGTAGGCGATTCCCAAAATATTAATGCCCTATCATTTGCCTATGCAGTACAGCGGGAAAAAGAATTTTTCTTAACGAGTGAAGGAAGCTTTGATTCCAGAGTGTTTCAAGCTCCACTTAAAAGACCTTCCATTGATCCCGCAGTGAGGGTCAGCCGCCTAAACCTTTGTCCAATCAAAGTTGACCAGGTTTATATCAGGGCAACGGCTTTTTCTTCAATTGTTCATATTGGAAACACCTCAAATGTAGCAATGGAATCGAGGGTCAAGCACATCCGACAGCTTGAAAGTAAAATAGATGAAGATCCACAAACGTTCGAAACCATAGATCAACCAAACTAGAAACACGCAGTAATAGGGAACATGAACATTCTAACCTATTTCACATAGGTTAACTGTATAGATATATATGAAGAGGATGTTGAATATGCCCGCTTTAGTAGGTCCTGTCTCTATTCTTAATGTCGGTGGAGGAAGTGTTCAGTTTGGAGATACAGGTATTATTTCACCTAAGTCCGCATCAAAAACTTTTGGTGGTTCTGGTGGATTCAATACAGGTCCCTTTCAGTTAACCTACAATGTATTCAGTGTGAATACCACATTTGATTGTAATGTTGTGGATCAACCGATAACAGGGAATAACTAAAAGCAAAAAGCGATATTATAGCTTTTTGCTTTTTTATCTGGGTAAGAAGCGAAGTGAAATAGCCTCACCGTTTCTTTTTTTTACGTTCATTGCTTTTCCTCGTTTTCACCAATTTAGTGGAAGGCTGCTTTCGGATCCACTTAATGAACTTATGAATCTTTTCATCCCCCCTCAAGTATTCGAGGGTGTTCAATCTTACGCCCAATTCATCATTTGTATAGAGGGAGTGAATTTGTTTGTGACAAGGGATACAAAGTTGTGCTGTGGGAAGGAAGGTTCCCCCCACCTCTTTAGGTGTCAGATGATGAATCGTGGTTTCTACATTTTGACGAGAGCATAATTCACATGTACCAATCGTTTTTTTACTCATTTCAAGCCCTTCCTGTATGTGTTTAGTATAGATATTCCCTATTTTTATCACTTTAAAAAAACCACTTTGAAGGCAAGTACTTCAAAGTGGTTCTTCTTTATAGTTCCAAGACATGCCCTCCGTCGAAAAAGTAAAGATACTTTTCAGACACTGTTTCTTTCCAAATCGATTCCAATGCGCGGGTATATAATTCAATTTGTACCCTATAACGTTCTTCAAGTATCGGTCTTGCTTCTTCAAAACCATCCTTATAGCGATCATGGATACCATCCGTTTTGTAATCCAACAGCACAATTCCCGATTCATCCCGGAATACACAGTCAATGACCCCTTGAACGAGGATCGTTTCTTCCGGGGCACCCTCTCCCGTTTCCGATATTTCACTCAGAGGGACACTCATGCTGAATGGAATTTCCCGTTGGATATTCGCTGCCTGAGCCAAACGCTTCCCAAGGTCGCTTTGGAAGAAACCAACGATGTTGTCTAACGAGATGGCTCTTTCCTGTTCTTCCGTCAGGATTTCTTTATTCACTAACATCGATAACAACTCTTTTACATCTTCTTCTGTGGGTACACCATCCGCAAACGAAATATGCTGCATGACCGTATGCATGGCCGTTCCTTTTTCAGCAGGTGACAGCTCTTTGGACTGCATGAATTGAGGCCGGTTATACACTGGCTTTTGATGGCGACGAAGAATATCGATACTTGATGCTTCATCCCTTATTTCCACCATGCGCTTCAGCTCAGAAACCGATTGCTTCGAGCGAAGGTTTGTAGCACTCAGATGTGGATACTTCCACGACAAACGGTGTAATACCTCTTTTTTATGAGTGGACTCTATTTCCACTTCCCCACCGTTCTTCACTTGCTCTTTCCAATTGTCATCTTCACTCAATGACTCCTCTTCTTCTGCACCCAGCTCAGAATTATGAATCGTCTTGATATGAAAGGAGGAAGGATGCTTTAGAATCTCTTCATTGATCCCACTTCCTTCTAAGCCCGCATCTTCCCCAAGCTCTCCACAATGGGGGTGTCGCATGAGGGACGGACCTATCCAATCAAGATAGGAACTGGCCCCGGCACGGTCATAGTCAGATAACAACCATTCGGTCTGACCTAAAGCTCCCCGCCATTTCTTAAGTGACTTCTCTAAGCTTTTCACGGTTCCCACTAAGAATAGCTTCTCTTTTGCACGGGTTAACGCCACATAGAGCACCCGCATTTCCTCTGAGATGGCCTCCATGCGCTTCTTTCGCTTAAATGCCAGCTGGGGAAGGGATGGATAACTGATTCGCTTCCCCGGGTCGGTATACTTGGTGGCCAAACCCAGATCTTTATCTAATAAATAAGAAGCGTTCAAGTCCATGAGATTGAATTGCTTCGACGTGCCAGCGACAAAGACAATCGGAAACTCAAGCCCTTTACTGGAGTGAATCGTCATTAAGCGGACCACATCCTCCTGTTCACTGAGAGCTCTCGCTACCCCGAGGTCATCGCCTCTTTCCCTCATCCGATCAATGAATCGCAGGAAGCGGAATAACCCTCTGAATGATGTTGATTCATATTGGCGGGCACGGTCGTATAGTGCCCGAAGATTTGCCTGACGCTGCTTCCCGCCTGCCATTCCTCCGACATAATCATAGAATCTGGTGTCCCGGTACAATTGCCAAATCAGCTCTGTAACCGATCCTTGTCTAGCCTTTGTCCGCCAGTTTTGCAGATGATACAGGAACACTTTGACCTTTTCAAATGTTTCTTCTTCACGTGCGTTACTTGGCTTTTCACTTGCGAATTTCTTCAAGGCTTCGTAATACGTTCCCGCTCTCGAATGAATCCGGATGCTTGCAAGACCCTGCTCGTCCAGTCCTACTATCGGTGAACGAAGAACCGATGCCAGGGGGATATCCTGATAAGGATTGTCAATCACTTTCAGCAGTGAAAGCATAATCGCGATCTCGGTTGCTTCAAAATAACCAGTAGACAGATTTGCATAAATCGGAATTCCTTGCCGTTTGAATTCTTCCATGATTTCTGCCGCCCAAGGCATGGAACGAAGCAGAATCACAATATCCTTGTACTGAACCGGACGCTCAGTCTTCGTTTTGGCATCATAGATCGGTGTTCGCTCTTCAATCATGCTCTTCACTTTATTTGCCATGTAGCGGGCTTCAAGTACGGATTTCTCAATATCACCCTCGTCAAAAATGGACAATTCCTCTTCATCACCACCCGATGAAGTTTCCTCTGATTCCTGATTAATAATCGCTACTTCGATTGGATACTCTTTCTCTTCAGGATAAGGAGCACCCTTTACCAGCTCTGCTTCCCGATTATATTCCATCTCCCCAACCGAGGATCCCATGATTTGCTTGAATAAAAAGTTGGTTCCCTCTAATACCTCTTTCCGGCTTCTGAAATTTTGAGATAAATCGATCTTCAATCCCGCTTCTCCGCTTACAGGAAGAAAGCGGGTATACTTTCCTAAAAATAAATTCGGTTCTGCCAATCGAAATCGATAAATGGACTGCTTTACATCTCCTACCATAAAACGGTTTCCTACTTCTTCTCGTTCTTCAGTAATGAGAAGAAGTATCGACTCCTGAACCATATTCGTATCCTGATATTCATCGACCAATACTTCTTTGAATTTATTTTTATACTGCTTTGCAGCTTCTGAAGGAAGTAAAGCATCTGATGCAGGTTCTCTTAAAATATCGAGACAAAAATGCTCTAAATCCGCAAAGTCAACAAGTCCCTTTTCTTCTTTCACTTGTCGGAAACGTTTGCCGAATTCCACCACCACTTCTGCCAAGGTGTGAAGCACGTCTCTCATCTTCTTCATATCCTCAAGGAATGACTCCGGTCTTCTTGAGAAAAAATCTTCCTGCAGTTTCTCTAACGTTTTCTTCCCTTGATCCCGAAGCTTTTTGGCTTCATCTACAATATCCTTGTTATAGTCATCCCCGCGACAAGCTTTTAACTTTGTAAAGGGTAAGGTTTGAATCGTCTTATATAATGCATTCCATGAAATCTGCCGGCTTTCTTCAAGGCTCTCGACAATCTCTATATCGCTTAGAAAATTTTCAGCTCTTGGACCCGGACCTCCAGGAACCCGTGTCAGATCCAATGCACGCTGAAACAAGTTTTTCGCCCCATGAAGCTGTAAGCGAATATCGGTCAGGAGAGGCTGAATGAAGGAAAGCTGATCGATCTCTACACCCTCTTGGATATCATACATCTCTTCCAGCCCTCTCAGCCATTCGTCCGGGTTCGGATGGGACCGTGAAAAGTCATACAGCTTTCGGATCATATCCTGAAGGGCACCGTCACTTCTATCATTGGTAAATGTATCTACCAGTGTAAAGAAATCATGATTATCTTCTTTTCCGTATTCCTCTTCAAACAGCTCATCAAGCACTTCATCACGCAGCAGATCCCCTTCTGTTTCATCGGCAATCCGAAAACCCGGATCAATGTCGATGAGATAATAATATTTACGAATCACTTCCAGGCAAAAAGAGTGAAGAGTCGAAATGGAAGCCCGGTTCAGTAAGCTCAGCTGCTTCCTTAAATGATGGGAATGGGGATCCTCATCAATCGCCTTTTCCAATGCCTGCCCGATCCGATGTCTCATCTCAGCGGCCGATGCATTCGTAAAGGTTACAACCAATAGTTCGTCCACATCCATTCTGTCTTCTTCAGAAAGGATTTTCTGAATGATCCTCTCTACAAGAACTGCGGTCTTCCCTGACCCTGCAGCAGCTGCTACGAGAATGTCCTTACCTTTTGCCCAAATCGCCTTCCACTGATCATCTGTCCATGTAACATGATCAGGCTTTGCCGGTATCGTACCATTACTCATTGGACTCTACCTCCTCTCTCACTTTTTTTAATAGATCTTCTGGTTTTGCCGTCGGGAGCACTCTGTACTCGTTTTCTTCAAGAGATTGGTCGAATTGACAAACGGAACGGAACGAACAGAACTGACATGGTGTACGGTCCTTCAGCTTATAAGGAGTAATATTGGTCTCACCTGAAACGATCCGGTTCCCTGACGCTTCATATAGCTTTCTCACATGCTGACGCATATAGTGAAAGTCTTCTGTTGAAGCTGCTTTTGAACGGGAGGATAATGATCCATCCTTCTTGATCCCGGCCGAGATGATATCTGAGTTCCCGGTATCCAATGTTTGATCCATTAAACGAACGATGTCAGAGTCTCCCAGAACAAGTCCCTTCATTTTAAAGCTCTTAAAAATTTCCTTTTCAATTTGATCCATCGTCAAGATTTTCTTACTATTGATCATAGGATTATGAACGTGGAAATAGAGTACGCCTGCAGGCTTTGCTTCTTTCCCGACAAATTGCTTAGAGTTCGTTAACACAATATCTAAATACGTCAGCATCTGAAGTGCCAATCCGTAGTACACTTCCGTCATATCCAAATCTCTTGCACTCGATTTGTAATCAACGATCCTTAGGTATACTCCACTTGCATCTTCTGCTTTGTCTACCCGGTCGATCCTTCCCTGAAGCTCCATTTTCGTTCCATTTCTCAGCTGGAACTGGAACGGCGGCAGGGTCGCATGAGGTCCAAACCCAAGCTCCACCCCGACAGGAACAAATCCACTCGCCTTCGCATGCTCACTTAGAATTAGGCTCGCACGGCTTATGATTTGCTCAAGCTTCTGAGCAATATAATAATGGCGGTTTGAGCTTAACAGAATCTGGTGCTGAAGCTTCGGTGCCAGCATCAATACAGCTTCTTTAGCAAGCTTGAGACACTGCGCTTTTGATAAGGATGCCCAGGTCAGACCATGACGCTCCACTTCTTCTGATATCCATTTAAGAGCGGAATGGAACATTTCCCCGATATCAGGTGCCTCCAGCTTAAAGAAATCCCGCTCTCTAAGCTTCAACCCATGACTGGCAAAATGAGAAAACGGACAACTATGGAACAGCTCCATTCGGGATACACTTGCTAAAATATGGTCACCATACAGATCCCTGCTCGTATCCTCAGAAAGCTGCTTCGCGTGATTCTGGTAGAAGAGACTGGATAAAATATGCTGTGAGTGCCATTTCCAATCGTTTGACGTTGCATAGAAGTTATACACATCCCACCAGAAATCATAGATCGGATATTCACGCTTCTTTAACTGTAATTGCGACGTTAAATGAGAAATCGTCACATTGGGATGGCAAACATAGTGCAGCTGCTCTTCTTCAGAAAGCTCGGATGGTTCATTAATAAGAAGCTTCGTATTTGCATCCGGGAACATTTCATTCAGCCTTTTGATGAAAGAGGATGCTAATAACGCTTTTCCTTCTTCATTGGCAATCGGATAGCTTATAAATAAACGTTCACTCGGGGTCGTAAAGGCTTTATACGCTACAAACTCCTCGTCCAACAGCTTCGTCCTGTTACTGGGTGCTATCTTGAAGCCCCTATTGATCAACGATTCGCGGTCTTCATCTGACAGGACTCCGTCTTCATTCATTTTCGCTGGAAGAACCCCATCATTCACTCCGATGATAAAGGCTGCTTTAATGTCACCGAGCCTTGATTTCTCAAGATCTGCAATAATGACCTGATCAATGGCAGGGGGAACTAACGAGAACTGCATCGTTTCCATACCTGCATCCAGGATCGACGAGAATTTCTTCATCGTTGTTTCCTCATCACCAAGCATTTCTACATATTGATCAAGCAAGTCCATTACAGCTGACCACGCTTGATCATGCTCTCTTGCCGCAATCAAGTCGCCTTTTTCTTCTGCTTCAATACGCATACGTTCAAGCTTAGCCGGAATGTCCAACTCTTCCAGATACAGATAAAGAGTTTCACAGAATTCCCGTCCAGTGGATTGCTTTTTCAATCGTTTTCCGAGACGGATGATAGGAGCAGAAATAAATAAACGAAGCTCATTGATCTCATGCTCGAGTTCCTTTTCACGGTCGGTTTGTGGTGCGTCCACATGCTCAAGACCACGGAAGCGGCGGTATTTCCAGCGATCTTTCTTCGTCCAGCGATCTCCTTTGATCCCGTATGCCAACACATAGTTCTCCAAACGGTCCATTTTTTCCCGCAAATCGGTTGGATTTTTTTGATAAGGAAACAACAGGTCTGTTTTCACCGCCCGGAATACAGGCTCATATCTCCAGTTCGTGTTCATGATTTCCAGAGTCGAGCGGATCAACTCAATTAATGGGTGATTTAACATTGTCCGCTTCTGATCAAGGAAAAATGGAATACTATAATCTTGAAAAATCGTTTCGACCTTATCACGGTAGTCCTGGCTGTTTCGAACCAGCACCGCTATATCCTTGTAGCGATATCCCTTTTCCCGGGCTAGCTTCCGTATTTCCCTTGCTATCCCTTCGACCTCTGCCCGGCGATTAGAGGCTTCCAGAAACTCGATGGAGCCTTTTGCTTCTTCGCATGGAACAGTTGGCCGGTCCTCAAAATGACGTTCGAGATGCAGCATCGTGTCATTTTGATAGCGAATCGGCTTCACTAACACCTCTTCTTCTATGGACTTCCCCGCTCCATGGCATATATCCTGAAGAGTATGGTACGTTTCGTTCGTCATCCGATATAAGCTTAACTCGTTCATCGCACCCATTTGCTGCTCCGGATCGGTTGTCAGGGCAACCGTCACTGTCTTACTGTGCTGAATGAGCTGATCGATTATCAGATATTCCTGGGGCGTGAAGCTATGGAAGCCGTCTATGTAAATCTCTGCATCTCTAAGAAGCTCAGAGTTTTTCACATTATCTGCCAACAGCTGAAAATAGTCTTCTGAATCAATGTATTTGCCGAGGAGCTTCTCCTCGAATTTCTCATAAATCAGTTCAAGATCATGAAGCTTATCTTTCAAAACCTTTGAATCCCGCTCATCTTCCCCATCAAATTGGTGGAGATCCTGAGGCGAAATACAATAGCGCTTGAATTCCGTCAACATGGATTCTACATGATGGATGAAACCCGGCTTATCCGCGGCCTTCGAGAAAATATGGAGACGATCTTTGTTTTCGTCAATAATCTTCCGGATCATCATATTTAAGCCGACATCCGATAGATGGTAACGGCTCATTCCGCCCGTTTCCTGGAGGATCTTCCACGCGAGCCGGGTGAAACTGAACACCTGTCCACGTATCATCCCGTTTAATCCGGGTGTGTTGACAAGATCGTATTCCGATATAAATGACATCTGATCCGGTACGATATAGATGATGGGATCTCCATTCGGCGCTTCCAATAAGCTCTGCTTCATCTCATCTAATATGTGATGGGTTTTCCCCGTACCGGAGCGCCCGAGAATAAAACGTACAGCCATCCTCTCACTCCCTTTCTTATACTAATCTATTGTAACCATGAGGCAGGTTGAATTTTTGTATAGGTTCATTATAGTACACAGGAACAAATCTTTCCCGTCTCAATCTTTATTGAAAATATTTGGAACACCTGCATACAGTAAAAAGAGGTAGGTGATTGCTGATGAATCAATATTTTAACAGAATCGCTTCTGTTCTTGTTGTGATGGCGATTATGGTAGCCTGTAATATTTACACGTTCATTCCCATTTACGGGAATATAGCTTCCTCCCTCTCCATCGCACAAAGTGAAGTCGTTATTGCAGGAAGCTCATTTATCTTTTTCTACGCCTGTGGACTTCTCACCTTTGCCAATAGCGCAGATCGTTTCGGAAAAAAAGAGATTCTCGTTTGGGGAATGCTTGCCTCTGCGTTTTCAACAGGCTTAGTGGGGCTTGCAGGGGATTTCTGGAGTTTATTTTTCATACGGGGGATTCAAGGCTTTTGTCTGGGGAGCTTTGCCCCCGTCGCCTTTGCTTATACGTATGATTTGTTTTCTGGAAGAAAGAGAACGCTGCTTCTCGCTTTTATCAATTCCGGTTTTCTGTTCGCAGGCATACTCGGTCAATTACTCAGTGAAGGAATCACCCGCTACAGCAACTGGACGATTGTATTCTTCTTTTTCGCAGTGGTGTACGTCTCCTTATTTTTAATAGGAAAACAGACGCTACCCGCTACGTCCACTCGATCCGTTTCCGTCACACACCAGATCGTCACGATTTATAAACTCCTTTTGAGAAAGGAACTCCTTTACTGCTACGGCATCGTGTTCACCCTTCTCGCCTCGTTTGTTGCTTATTATGACAGCTTGACCAGGTACTTATCAGGGGATTCCGATCTGCTTTTCCTACTCCGGGCAGTCGGATTGATCGGTGTCAGCTTATCACTCTTTACCGGTCGCCTCCTTGATGCAAAAGGAGTCTATAAAACTCTTTTCATGGGTGTGACCATCTCCATTGCGAGTGTATTGATTGCGTTTATTTATGTACACAAGAGTGAACCCTTCATCATCGTTCTCTCTTCAGTCCTGTTTGTTTCTGCCATCTCATTGTTGATCCCGACCGTCATTACCCTAATCGGAGATATGAGTGGAGATGACCGAAGCCAGGCACTCAGCCTGTATTCCTTTATTTTATTAGGTGGAACAAGCATAGCACCCATAGTCATCATGAAGCTTACTTACGTACAATCGTTGTTTCTGTTACTGGGATGCTTTTTATTTCATGCCTGGATGGGTGGCTTGTTGTATGTGGAGGGGAGGAGATGGAGGATGAGGGCGTAGATGCCTTCTACGTCAAAAAAAGAAGGACACCATCATCCTTCTTTCACATTACCTTTCCATTCATCCGCTAATAGTCCGTATAAGATCATGTCGTATCGATCTCCGTCCCTTTGTAAAAATTGACGATAGCTTCCTTCTTTCTTGAATCCGAGTGACTCATATAAGCCCATGGCCCTCTCATTATATGAAAATACCGTTAATTGGACTCGGTATAAATTCAACTCATGAAAAGCGTACGCCAGCAAACATTGCATGGCTTCCTTGCCATATCCATTGCCCCAGGACTGTACGTCCCCTATTGAGATGGAAACCCATCCGACACGATGGGTCCACAGAATACCGTCCAATTCAACAAACCCTATGATCCTCCCATCGTCCTTTAGTCGAATAGCAAAACGATAGGCGTTGTCTCCTGGATCCCCCATCCATTTTTTAATATCTTCCTCTGCTTTCGGCTTATGGGGAAGAGCATCCAGTAATCTCTGAACTTCTTCATTTTGACTCCATTCCCTTATGGCCGTAACATCTTCCTCCTGAAAACCGGAAAGATAAATTCTTGTACCCGTCAATAACCGTTTCATGTCATTTTCACCTCGACGTATGTATTTCGAGGAGTT
Organism: Rossellomorea sp. NRS-1567; assembly: GCF_050467885.1. NCBI lineage: Bacteria > Bacillati > Bacillota > Bacilli > Caryophanales > Bacillaceae > Rossellomorea > Rossellomorea sp. NRS-1567. Next base: position 278,208 of record NZ_JBITPL010000002.1, read on the forward strand.
CCTCTCCGATTCCTTTATTGTCCTTGAAAAAGTTTCGTGAGTGCTTCCCCCCTCCCCGCCATCCATCTTCATTTTTCAATAAAAAAGAACCCGGAAACTTCCAGGCTCAATCCAACTTACCAGATCATTTCCGCCCACTCAGGGTGGTCGATGAATGGATTTCGGTTTCCTTGATATTGTTCAAAGATGATATCGTTGCGTCTGATTTCCCTTTCATCGACAGGATCCTGTTCATTCCATTGAAGGAGAACGGACATTTTCCCGTGATAAGGGGCACTTCCATTGTTGACGTTGTTATTGATTTCTAAATCCAGTTCCCCGCTGTCCCCTTCATAGCGGACCGCCATGTAGAAAATCATACGGGCGACGTCCCCTTTCACTTCATCCCGGGGCTCCCAGGAATCCCCATCATAATAGTTGCCCGGTGCTTCACCATGCTGAGTCCCGCCATTATCAAAGTCAAGATTACTTCTTGAAGAATTGACGGTTACATCTGTAGGTCTCAAGTGATGAAGGTCCGTCCCTGGTCCTTGGGCTGTTCCAAAGTCTCCGTGGGATTTCGCCCAGACATGTTCCCGGTTCCAGTCGTTGACTCCACCGCCGTTTGTCGTTTTGGATTGGGAACGGCCTGAGTATAGGAGGATCACGTTATTCGGATTGTTCTGATCTTCGTCTGTATTTCGAAGAGCTCCCCAAACATCGCTGTAGGAAAGAGTTTGATGATCATCAATGATGTTATGTAGTGCTGTTTTTAAAGTAGATCCCGTTTTCCCTTCAGCCGTGTTGTAATATTCCTCATAGGATGGTGGATCGGTTGGGTCGGTTGGAGGATCAGTCGGATCAGTCCCGCCATCTTCCACTGATTCGAATGCTGACGTAGACTTCACTCCCGGGTGAGAGAAATAGGCCGTTAAACTGCCCGTCACTTTGATTTTTTCACCCATTAGGCCTGGGTTACTTTGTAATCCAAAGTTTGAACGGTAAGAAGATGGAATTTGAATATAGACCATCTCATCCGTATTGGATTCAGACGGGGAATCCGCCAAAGCAAATGCGTAATCGTTTGGAAAGTTACTCGTGACAACGGATGACGTAGAGGTTGGCTGACCGACCACATACCCTTCCACTGACTGAGTGGAACCATCTTGATTGGATAATGCCTGATCAACAGTAAACGGCGAACTCCACGTCCCATTTCCCGCTGCACTCATTTGACTTGGAGATACTTGACCACACGCAATCATAAAAATAATTAAAATTGAAAAAATGCTGATGAACTTTTTGTTTACAACCTTCAAATTGCTTCGCCTCCTCTAAATATGACTATACATTTAGCGTACATTACATATTGTCAAAATAGGGTAAATTTTGTGTAAAAGCGTGAAAATGAGTCTATTATCATAGAGTTTGTGATTGCTGTTGGGGGGGGGGGAGACGTTCTTTCCGTAATTGGTGCGGGCAGCCCCCTCCACTAGATCTTCCTAAGAAAGTAATAAATCATCATGTTCCCCACTCCAAATTTCCTATATAATGAATCTACTAAATGTTAGGGGAATTGGAGGATTCATCCTTGAATGTATTTCAGCGATTTCAACGTACAATCATTAAAAATTATCTTCTAGGAAGCTTCATAGCCGTCTTTGGTGTCGGGTCTGTATTCATTTTTCAAACCCTTGCCCTCAATGAAAAGGAACTGCTCACAATGGGAGGCATCATCTCCCTTTCAATCGTCACGATGTTCAGCTGCGAATTTTTGGTGTATCAGAAGCATATTCGTCCGATGAAGATCGTCTATAAAAAGAAGGTATCAACACTCAGTCTGGACCTTCTCTTAACTGCCTATCAACAAGCGGAAAGGTTCCCACTTTTAACGGTTAGACGAATCATGCTCCCTCACTTTCTGGGGCTGGCTCTTCCGTCGACTTTGTTGACGGTTGTCAGCATCAATGCAGGGTGGTTGTCCATTCCGTACACCTATATTTTTTATGCCTGGTGCGGCGCCTTTTTAGTGGCGATTCTTCATGCATTGATTGAATTTTTCTTAACCTTTAGAGCTTGTCATTCACTGCAGGTGGACCTTATTCGGAAAACAGTTGAAACATATGGAGTCGATCAAACGAATCAGTCCACCCTATTTATCAGTTTAAAAAGAAAAATCTTGGCAGCTTCCCTGTTTCTTGCCCTTTTTCCGATCCTGCTTTTTTCATTAGCTTCACAGATTCGCTTATCGATTGCAGACCCCACGCTTTTAGTAGACTACTGGAAATGGGCAGGGACTCTGATTTTCATCATTACGATTCTAGCTTTCTATGGAGCCCTCCTTATTTTCAAAAGCATCGAAGCACCTGTGAAAGAGCTGGTAGCCCGTTTTGAAAAAGTCGAGGAGGGGCATGTTTCACCCGTAGTGAATACATACACGGATGAATTTTCCCATTTATTTTCCGGCTTTAACCATATGGTAGGAGCCATCAATCTGCGAGATCAGAAAAACCAGCAGCTACTCGATCAATTTTTCGCAGTCGTAGCAGGTACATTGGATGCACGGGACCCTTATACGGCCGGCCATTCTAAACGTGTTGCGGAGTTTTCTGTTTTAATTGCCAAACAATGCAACTGGTCCTCTAAAGACATCGACTTACTCAACAAATCGGCCCTGCTTCACGACATTGGAAAAATAGGAATCCGGGATGATGTGCTTTTAAAAGAAGGGAAATTAACAATTGAAGAGTTCGATCAAATTAAACGCCATCCTGTCATTGGCGAAGAAATTGTAAAAGGGGTTCAGTTAACAGAAGAACTCCTGCCCATCTTACCCGGCATCAAGCACCACCATGAGCGGGTGGACGGCCGGGGATATCCCGATCAATTAAAAGGAGACGATATTCCCGTGTTCGGACGATTGATCGCTGTCGCCGATGCCTTTGACGCCATGACCTCGGATCGCCCTTATCGAAAAGGAATGCCTATCGAAAAAGCCCTCTCCATTTTGGAAGAAGGCAAAGGGACACAGTGGGATGAGGAGTTTGTTGAAGCGTTTATGAGGGGGATTAAAGTGACAGGCACATCCCGTATTTTATCGAATTCTGCAATTTAAATACCCATCAACATAGAAAGGATCAGATCCCCAAAATGGATTTGATCCTTTCCTTATTCAAAGAGCTTAAAGCATCACTTTTCGAAGTATCATCCTTTCAACAGTCCGGAACCTCGAAGAATCTTTCGCAAAAAAAAGAATGCTGCTCATGTATTGAACAGCATTCCCATATCTTTAGTTCCTGAATTGTATATCCCATTCGTTGATAGGCCAGTAACGAAGATCCACTTTTCCCACAATCTGTTCCCGATCTATAAACCCGAAATAGCGACTATCCATGCTTCCCCGACGATTGTCTCCAAGAACGAATACTTTTCCTTCGGGAACCGTTTGCTGATCCGTGATTTCTTCAAGGGTAAAGTCTCCCGTCAGTTTGTTGCCGATGTACTCCTGCTTGAATTTTTCTAAATAAGGTTCAGGATAGTATTCTCCGTTAACATATAACTTATCATCTTTATACACGACCTTATCACCGGGCAGTCCAATGATCCGTTTCACATAATCCTCGTTCTCATTCGCATGAAAGACCACAACATCAAAGCGATCCAAGTCTCCAATATGATAACCGATTTTATTCACAACAAGTTTATTTCCATCCTGTAGTGTCGGCATCATCGATTCACCTTCGACTACATAGTTGGAGAAGAGAAAGGTTCGAATGATGATAAAGATGATCAGTCCAATCCCCAAGGCTTTAATCCATTCGAGTCCTTCTCTTTTTACCTCTTCTCTCAATTTGATTCCTCCTGCTTTTTCCGTTCAATTCGTTGGTCTACTTCCATTTTCTTATTCAAATGTATCTCAATTCGTTTCCCTACAATCCATAGTACAAAGATAATGGCGGCAACGATTACAGTACGTATTGGTTGTCTTACTAATGATATAATATCATATCCGATAAAGCTTATGGTGAAAATCATCACCATTTTCCCCGTAACCACAGCGAGCATATATTGAGCGATGCTGATCGACGACAATCCCGCCACCACATTCACCAAGGCAGACGGTGTAAATGGGAAGCATAAAAGAATGAACAACGGGCCAAACCCATGCTTGTCTACCCATTTCGTCAATCGCTTCACTTGGCGGTTCTTTCTCAGGAAACGAAAAAATCGGGTTTCCCCATATCTTCGTACCAACAGAAACACTATAAGGGCACCAAGCGTAGCCCCGATCCACGAAAATAGAAACCCCCACCATAACCCGAAGGCATTTGCATTGGCCGTCACAAATACGACCAGGGGCAGGAATGGGAGAAAGGCTTCCAACAGCGGTAACAGGATCCCTGGAATCGGTCCGAATGAACGATACTGCTGAATCAGGTCCATCATATTCTCAAGCGTAAACCAGTCTTTTATCTTATTTATATCCATATTATATGTTTCCCCTTAAACGACCATGAACAAATACACTCATTTCGTTATATCGTTACTTGTATTTTCATCATATCACACAAAATCAGGATTTCCATATTGTTATCTCTTGGGTCGTTTTATTATTATAACCTTGCCTAATGAGTGGGGATGTAAACGTGTTAGGGTGGGTATTTTTTGCGGTGGGTTGTGTAATAGGCTTTGTTTTGAAATTGACTAGTGCGTTCTAACAAAAAGCTGCCATCCCCATCCAGGAATGACAGCTCGCACCTCTATAAATGCTCCCCAAACCAATCCACAATTTCTTGTAATCTCGCTTCCCTCAAAGAAGGTTTTCCAGTCCTGGACAAATTGTGATTGGATTCCGGGAAACGCACGAATCTCACATCTTTTTTCTCCCGCTTTAATGCGATGAATAGTTGTTCCGCCTGCTCAATCGGACAACGGTAGTCCTTTTCGCTGTGAAGTATCAATAGGGGTGTGTTCATATTCTTCACGTACGCTAGGGGTGAATGCTTCCAAAGAGTTTCGATGTCGCCAAGATCGCTTTGGATTTGCCACTCTGAGAAGTAGTAGCCGATATCGCTCACTCCGTAAAAACTGATCCAATTGCTGATGGAGCGCTGGGTAACGGCTGCTTTAAACTTGTCGCTATGACCGATGATCCAGTTGGTCATGAACCCTCCGTAGCTTCCACCGGTCACACCTAAGCGAGTTTCATCAATAAACGTAAATTCCTCCAGGGCATACTCCACTGCTGCCATGATATCCTCGTAATCCCCGCCACCGTAATCTCCTCTTACGGCATCCACGAACTCTTGGCCGTAGCCATGGCTTCCTCTTGGATTCACATATAAAACAGCGTATCCTTTGCTTGCCAACACTTGAAATTCGTGAAAGAAAGTGTTCCCATACATGGTGTGGGGGCCCCCATGTATTTCGACGATAAGTGGATACTTCTTCCCTTCCTCATAGCCGACCGGCTTCATGATCCAGCCTTGAACGAGCCGGTCTTTCGCACCCTTGTACATAAACGATCGGGGAGAGGATAATTCACGATCCGCCAGGTCCCCATTCAGGTTGGTCATTTTATTCAGCTCTCCGGTAGGAACATGAAGAGTATACAATTCACCCGGTTCGGTAGGTTTACTCATGGCAACCAGCATTACTTGTCGATCAGAATCGAAGTCGAATCCGTATACATGCTGCTCCTCTTGCAACAACGCAGGGTAGATGGCTCCTTCAATATGAGCGTAATAGAGAACCGTGTTCCCTGCATCAGACGCCAGGAAATAGAGACTTTCATTGTCCTGTGACCACAGGATTCCTGCTTGTGATGAGCCTTGGATGCTATCGCTATTGAGATAGTCTCCTACGGGCAGATCCATGCTTTCTGTCAGGCAAACGGAGTGACCGGTTTCAAGGTGATACAGCCACACCTTATTATGTGTCGCATTCTCATATTCACGTCCATGCCCCATATAGGCAAGATGACCTCCGTCGGGAGACCAGGCCGCTCCTCCGTAGTAACCAGATTCTTTATTAATCTTCTTATATTCGTCCGTTTCAAGATGAAAAATAAATAAATCAGACTGGAAGGAGAAATCTTTGTCTTTTGTTCTGTCCACAGAAAACGCGATGTGCTTTCCGTCGGGAGACCAGGAATGAAGAGTGTAATCGTGGACATCATCCGTGACTCTTCTCATTTTCTTTGACGCCACGTCCATCACTACTATTTGCGAGTAGCAGCTGTCATCGAAACCTCGGTCATCACTTTTATATTTCATGCCTGTCGCAACGAATGGCTTTAATTTCTCCTCTTCGTCCTCCTTCTTTTCAAACGTCTCACCTTTTTCCAACCGCATCGAGAAAGCGATCTTTTCACCACAAGGAGACCATACAGGATTCGAAAAGCCTTTTTGATAATACGTCAGCTGTTCTGCTTCCCCTCCATCCCGGTGGATGAGGTATAGTTGATTCACACCGGAGCGATTCGAGACAAAGGCGATCTTTCTACCATCAGGTGACCATCTGGGAGTTGAAATCTTTTGTTCTCCGAAAGTCCATTGGCGAGTGGTCTTATCTTGCAGACGAATGCTATGTAAGGTTGAGAAATACTCATTTTTTTCTTCACACATGATGGTTTTGACATAAACGGCTTCTTCCCCACTTGGTGATAATCTTGGGTCGGATACGGCCTTTAACTCATAGAGATCATCGATTTCGATTCCTTTATTCATGATCCGGCACCTTCCTTTCTTCTATTCTCTTTATTATTTCGACGTCAGAAATACTTTTCCTTTTTTGGATAAAAATCCGATCTGCCCTTCATAATAGAAACAAATTCAAATTCTACAACTTTCGCTATTGAAAGTAAATCGAATTCCACGTAAAATGAAAATACGAACATTTGTTCTACACTAAAGTGAAAAGGAGTCTTTTCATATGACAAGGATCCCGGAGAACGACAGGAACATATTAGAACAGGCCATATATTTACCGATGGTGCTGACGATTTTGAATCGTGATCTGCAAATCATAGACAGCAGCCCGTTCAAATTAAAACGACCGTATTTAGAAATGATTGAGGAGACGATGAAGGTCATCCAAGGAGAACTCGCTCATGTCAAAAAGTACATGAGGACCAATAAGATGAAAGTTGAGCGAATTCAATCAGACGATGCCTTTACGATGTATATGTTTCTGTATAAGGGGTATGAGGAGCACCATAATTACTTTAACCCGCGCCTTCGAAACCGTGTGGAGGATTTAATGAGACATTATTTGTATCGCCGATTCCTGGAATCGAAAACAGATACAACAAAAGAAGCGTGATTCATCTCACGCATCGTTTTTTTTGATATTTCGATTAAGGTAAAACGTTTTGATATTACTCATTTCGGTTTGAACCTTCGTATTATATTTACTTTCCATTTCTGCGACACGCTGTGTGTAGGCGATACGCAAGTCAGAAGTACGAAGCATTTGATTTTCAAACGAACTGTAAGAAATGGGAACCATACAGGACTCATTGTTTTGAAGAAAGACCCGTGTTGATCCATTTGTCGAGCGTTCATACCCGCGAACATGTGAATGGGAAATCCAGGCGCATTCTTGCTTGACAGGAGAAGATGTTGGAAATAGATAAATGGACATCTGAGGATTCACCATGATGGGAGCTTTGTAGATGATACCCGTAAGTCTTTTGGTGCCTTCTTTTCTTCCTTCATAGGAGGAACCAAAGAATTCACAGCTCTTCTTTAAAATATCGAACGGTTTAAAAGGGGAGATTAGTATGTCATCTACCTCTATGATTTTGGTAAATGTCCTGGCACCGTACTCAATTGGCTGCAGGATCATCGTATGGGGATTCACTTCATATTCTTCTATAATTCGAGATTTTTCTCTCATTTCATCGCCTCCATTTACATTTTCCACCAAAATAATACCATAAATTTCGAGGGTTGTCTCGCATATTTTTAAAAATTCTGAAATTAACTATACGCTACTCCGTTAAGGATAAAAAATTATCAGAATATTTAATTTTTTGGTTGAATTTTCACTACTTACCCCATATACTAATAAAAAGAATTCAGGGGTGACCGTATATGGAAAACAAAAAGTCCTATACCGAAATGATGAAAGCTTCTGCCATGACCCGTAAGAAAGCCGCTGAGAGAAGTGTGATGGAGATCTATATCGACATGGTGCTGCATGAAAGCATTCTGATGACGCGCAAGACAAAACTCCTGACAGACATTGACGCCGCCCTGGATAAGAAAAATAAACCTCTGTTCATGAAATTATCAAAAGAATTAAACGAACTGAACCTAAGCTGCGGATGAAAAATAATAGCTGACTCTATACATGAGTCAGCTATTCCTTTTTTAATGGACGGGCCATTGGTCCCTGCATTTCATGCATGACTTCCATTCAAATAGCAAACCCTATAGCTACCCTATACACTTTGGAGCGAATATGATGATCCTGCTAATAAAAGTACTTGTCCTCTACTTAATTACCATTGCCGCTATGCGACTGATGGGAAAATCCACAATTGTCCAAATGACTCCCTATGATCTTGTGGCGATTATTATCGTTGGGACCATTGCATCCGAACCACTGATCTCCACGGAATTCTGGCCAACCATCGCGGCCCTCGTCATTTTAGTGGGACTTCATGTACTGTTCTCATTCCTGACCCTGAGTCAATGGGGCAATCGCTTCTTCTTGGGAGAACCCACCTTACTGATTAAAAATGGGGAGATATTAGAGGATAATCTGGAGAAATCCAAGATCTCGCTGATTCAGTTGACCTCCATTCTACGCTCTCAAGGTTACCCCAAAATTTCAGATGTGGACTACGCCATGCTCGAGCCGATCGGTGAAGTGAGCATCATTCCTAAGGTGGAAAACACCCCTGTTACCGTCCAGCATCTCAACCTTAAAATCGATGACGAGGGATTACCGATTTCAGTGATTGTGGATGGTAAAATCCAAACGCGGAACCTGAAGCTTCTTGGAAAATCGAAAGAATGGCTGGAAATTCAACTAACCAACTCCGGACTGCATCACAAAGATGTGATTTTCGCTTATATGACAGAGAAAGCCAAGAACCTGATTATCAGTAAAAGAGAAAAGGCCTAGTCCCACGTGACCAGGCTTTTTCTCTTTATTCTTCTTTTTTCTCCGCTTCGTACTGTTCCAACATGGAAAGTCGTTCAAGCATCGTCGGATGACCATAACGGAAGATCTTCACAAGTAAAGGCGGATTGACCTGAGATAATCCCACCTTCGATAACTTCTGGAAAGATGAGATGGCGGCTTCTTTATCGTCCGTCATTTCTATTGCATATCGGTCAGCCCTCGTTTCCTGGTAGCGTGAGATCCAGTTGCTAAGGGGACTGATAGTGAACAGGAGCATGGACGTAATCATCAAGAACAGAGGTAAGGAGCTTAAGTTCGACACGCTCGATACTTTCATGTCATCCTTATGATTGGCGACGATGCCTCTCATCAGCTTAGCCGTCAGGAATAACCCAAAGAAGGATAGGATCAAGTAGATGGCAATGCCGATATAGATGTGCTTCTCCACATAGTGAGCCATTTCATGGGCCATCACAAACAGGATTTCCTTGTCCGTTAATTTTTCAAGGGTGGTATCCCAAAGAACGATCCGGGAATTGGATCCGACTCCGGTTACATACGCATTGAGTGAATTCGTTTTCTCCGACATGTCGACTTCAAATACGTGGTCCGTTGGAATGTTTGCCTTGTCGGCAAGAGTCAGGATTTGTTCCTCTAATGCTTTATCCTTCAGTGGATAGAAGTCGTTATATAGCGGGTCGATCAAAACCGGCTGCACGAACATCATGAAAATCGTAAAGGGTACCGACAATGCCCATGCCGCTAGCCACCAGCGCTGCTTGAATCGTTTCATCAATCCATATAACACCGATACAATGATGAACATGAGGAGGTAATTCACCCAGAAATCCGTGATCTCATCCTTCATCCACATGGAGAACGTCTGGGTTGAAATATTGTAGCTCTTCGAAATAGTATACGAAATATACTGCAGTGGAAAAATCGCCAGGAACGAAGCAATCGATAACCAGAACAAATAAATGGCCGTTTGCAGGAAACCATTTTTCACCGTTCCCCTCGCCCACTTCTCAAAAACACGCGAGACCCCGAGAATCAGGATCAGGAAATAAAACAACCATTCATAAGGAGTGGATAAGAAAAACAGGAGGTTCTTGATTTTCGAGAAATCCTCACTCAGCATAATTTCTTTATCCTTCATAAAGGTGGCCGGATCTGCACTGCTTCCTTTGTACATGTCAGGCAAAGTAGAATCCGCCAAGTAGAATAAATACACATATAGAAACAAGCCTAATAGCAAATAAGCCAATATCGACCTGAACGCCCATTTTCTAACCAACATACTTCCTCCCTTCTCGTCTTCTTTACTATATGTAATACCCTGTCCAAAGATTTAGAACCTAAACACACACCAGTGAAAGTGCCGGGCTTGTTGTGGAAAATCGTTTATATGCCACTCTGGGGATTTACGTGCCATATGATAATTTTATCTGCCGTAATTTCATTATATCTATTTAGCCCCCTAA